>WFQY01000293.1 GCA_015486815.1 Phycisphaerae bacterium
GTAAAATGATTATCGAATTAGCGATGGAAAGAAGTAAAACATCCGTCGGACACTGAGCATAGACTTCGGAGAAAAGATTGGTATGGCTAAAAAGAAAAAGAGTAAGGGAAAATCTCTTATTGATAATATATCGGAAAAGGTAATAAACAAACTTGGCGGAGCGGAAACACTTTTCGGGCTGCGAAAAGTACTATTAAATTTACTCATTGTAATAATATTGTGTACAGGCGTTGTAATTAGCCTGCATCAATTGGAACGATATGTCCGACGCCTGCCTATATTTACATCTTCACAAGTAACGGTATCGCTCGAATCTCAGCCGCCTTGGATGTCCAGAGCGCTCGCCTCGGAGATTCTGACCAAAAGTTTTATGCCTATAAAAGGCAAATTGGCCGAGTTGCACCGTCGAGGTCTCGATGATAAGCTACCTAAAATACTCGCATATCAGCTTGACAAAAATCCTTGGGTAAAAAAAGTAATATGGGTACGCAGAACATTCGCAGGCTCGATAGTGATAAATTGCACATTTCGCGAGCCGTTAGCTAAGGTAAAGTCGGGCAGATGGTATTATCTTGTCGATTATCAGGGACATTTGCTTCCCGGCCGATATGCCGACAAATCACTCGAAGGGTGCGGATTGATGGAGATTCGAGGCGTAGCGGGTGCGGTACCCGCTGCAGGCAAACTCTGGGCGAACAAAGACCTTCTCTCAGCGATTAAATTGGTCAAACTGCTCAAGACAATGCCTTTCAGAAAACAAATTCGAGCTGTCGATGTAACAAATTACGCTGGCAGAATCGACCCGTCCTCTCCTTGGATTGTTTTGGTTACCGACAGAGATACGATTATCCGTTGGGGACGTCCACCAGGTCAGGAAAACGGTCTGGAAATATCCGCTGACCAAAAATTGGCACTACTTGCGGGAATTTATAAAAGGCACGGATATGTGGATTTCGGGCGTTCTTTCGTCGATATCAGACGCTCCGCTACCGAAGTCGATGTCTCCATCGCCTCTGCGGATTTAACCTCGCAATAAAACTTTCGCAACACGACTCGACAATATAAGTGGATATAAATTCACAGTCAGCACAAGCCAAATACCCGCTTAGCAAGCTCAATTGCGTTATCCACTCCGAGCTTACGCATAATATGCGCACGATGATCTTCAATCGTCCTGACCGAACGCTTTAATTCATCCGCTATTTCCTTATTGCTCTTACCATCCATAACAAGCCTAAGTACCTTGCGCTCCGTAGGGCTTAATAGTTTTTGCGGTGTAATATCGAATATCGCACCCTCGATATATCCCTCCTGCGTATATATTCGGGCAAATATACTCACCCACAAAACCGAACCGTCGCGCCTGTGAGTCTTTATCTCAAAACCATTCACCTCACCCCTTTCTTTTAGCAATGCGACAAACTCTTTCCGCCGATTCGGATCCGCATAATCTTTAGACGTATAACCCCTTTCCTTCAGAAACTCTTCTTTACTATCATAGCCAAACAACCTAACGGTCATATAATTGCATTCGAGAACCTTACCGTCTTTTATTCGCGTTCGATAGAGTGCTACACGAACGTTGTTATACAGGTCTTCATACTTTTGCTCTGCAAGTTTTAGTTTCTCTTTAAGCTTGTCCAGTTCTTTCATAACACATTACACCCCCATATAGCGTTCCTATACCTTGCGCCCCCTGTAAGGCGGGTCCCAATGAATTGCAGGCTCTTGTAGCTGATATGCTATCGTACGCAATCTATCAGGCGAAAACGAATCGCCAATGCCTATCAAAATCCTGAACTCATGCTCACCGATATCAATAAAATCGTAGGTGTACTTTTCCGTATCGACTTCCGACGGATGATGATGCGCATAAACAGGACTCCTCAGTAGCGTAAATCGGGCATTTTCCGCTTGTGCGTCAAATCCGAAAATATCAGGCGAAATCAATGCTATCTCACCGCCATTCGTTTTTAATATCGTCCAGTCAGCGAAGGGATATTCCTTACCGTCTAGCGCTCGCTGCTGCCTTCCGCCAGCTATGCCATCAATTCGCGAATCAATTTTATTATCCGGTATCAATTCCATCTTCAAAACCGACCTCGGCTGATTCCATATAACCTTAATCCTCAGCTCCGCCCAATGCTCCTGATGATATAAATTCGCCTTTACTATTATCTGCGACTTGTCAAATTCCCCACACCAGCTCATCATCGCACGAAGCGGACCCGACTCTTCCATAAGTACCCGCGAACTTTCAAACCGACCTAACGGTTTTTCGCCAAGCCTCAATGCGTTATGCGACCACGTATCAGTCAGGTCTTCATATATACTCCATTTCAAAGAAATCGGCTTTCCGCCCTTATCATCTGCAATCGCAATTTTATTCGGTTTAGCTTCTATTTGCAAATATTTATTTACAAGGAACTTTTCGCCCGTTTTGATATCCGTTTTTATCTCTTCGTTCGAACCCGATTGGACGGAAAACACCTTAACTTCGTTAGCTTCGAGAGTTATAGGCAGTAGAATTCTCGCAAACGAATTTGCGATACTTTCGGAGCGAATTCTCTGAATTGGAATTTGTTCTAACGTCTTGTTATCTATAACCTTAAACTCCTTGTCAGCAAGCGAAAACAACTCGTGTTCAAGCCAGCCTGTGTATTTTTCGCGATGCGTATTGGCAACAGCAAAATATGCAAGATGTATGTCGTTTATTTCCAAATTGTTAAGAGTTTTAGAGTATTTTCTTATGGTTTCGGTAATTACATTATCAGCGTTGGCGTATGCCCTGCCCAATTGTGCGTAAATATCCGGATATGCGGATTTTAGGCACGTTCCACCGTGTGTATCGTGAAACTGATTGAACAGGACATCTTCCCACGATTTTTCGAGAATTTCCGATGTATCAGCAGCAGAGTATTGACTCAAAAATTCCGATAAGTCTTGAGCCTGCACAAGTTTATGTTCTGCTGACTTTATTGCCTTTTTCAGAGGATGCAAAACGGAATAGCAGCCGACAGCGTGATGCTGAAGCTCTCCTTTGACAGTTGGTAAATTGTCGGTCTTGTCAGCTATCGCATCGAAATATTTTTGAGGATGAGAAAAAATTAGCTCAAATCCGTCGTATTTTTTCTTATTATGGCGAATAAACTCTATCTGCTCACGCGTCGGCCCCCCGCCATGGTCGCCGACGCCGAAGAAACACATAATATGGCCGAGCGAGCAATCGGAAGAATTAATCGTATTTTTTATATGCTCATCCAACTGTTCAGCGTTGCAGCAGTATGGACTCGGAATGCGATATGTAAGGAGTTTGTCTTCGGAATCGGACGCCTGCCACCAGAAAATCTGCGAGTCGCTCGGATAATCTTTTTCGTGTGCACCGGGCCGCATATAAATATAGTATTTGTATCCTTCGCGTGCGAGAATTCTCGACAATGAGCCTGCGTGTCCGAAACTATCAACGTTATAGCCGATGGTAACCTCTCTGCCGAACTTTTCAGCGAAGTATTTCTTGCCGGCTTCGATGTGTTTTTTAAATCCGAATTCGGTTGGCAAATTACAATCGGGCTGAACATACCAGCCACCTACTATCTGCCATTGGCCTGCGGAAATCAATTTTGCCATTTCATCGAATAGCTCGGGATTGAGTTTTTCAACTATCTGATGAAACCATACATCCGAGCGTGTAAAGAACACCTCGGGATATTCCTTGAGTATCTTTACGGTAGTATAAGCGGTAGCTAACGCTTCATCGACTCCTGCCTGCCACGACCATAGCCAAACGGGGTCGAGATGAGCGTTTGCAATCATATGAATCTTTACTGTCTGTGCCATCTTTTTGCTCCATATATTTCAAATCAAAATGTCGGACTATTTTAATGCTATCTGTTCGTCTGTTCAATCAGTTTCGGTACCGGTTGTAATTTCACTATGCCAGCTATCATCGTCTTGACGGGTAAGTTTTAAGGATAAGATAGCAAACGGAGCGAGCTTGAAATCGATTTGATGGTCAAGCCAATGGATTTTCCCCGATGTTGCAATCCCTGCCGTCTCAAGCAGCCGGACAATAAAACCCCTCTCGTCCTGAGCTTTTTTGACAGCTGTAATTATTACGTTGTTCGGACTAACGTCGAAAAAATTGCCCGTCGGGCTAAATCGACCTTTATGTGCGGTATCGGTGATTATCGAGACCGGCTCGGATTCATCAAGCGTATATGAAAGTTCCGTAAGCTCGGACGGATGGATTGTTTGATAAACGGGCATAACACCAATTACGAAATGATGTCGTCCGAACCCTACATGCTCGTGCCGCGGGCCCGGGGGATATTTCTGTCCGTTGAGCTCCTCGTGGCAATAAATCGGACTCCTCACGAGAGAGACTCTGACAGTATTATTGACGAAATCAGCTGAGTGCATTCCCGAACAAAAGAGGATTGCAAGGGCATTCAACTTTTTTTCTTCGTCGGTCGATTCGTTTCGCGGCTCAGCCAAAAGCCAATTGTGGAAGAGAAACTCCCTGTTGTTTTCTTCGCGTTTGATTTTACCGAACGCGATACCTGCGGTAAGTTCGGAGCTTTCGAAAGGTAATGGTATTGTAAGTTTAGCAAGTTCCCAGCCTTGATGCCAATCGAGCCAGCTATGTATTTCTATAATATCGCTTTCGTCGAAAAATCTTATCTCCTGTCGCAGTGTCGAGTTTTTCCATTTGCCTATCCGCTGAATCGACCAACGCATCGGGCCTGACTCGATAAACATCGGTTTGTCAAATTCGAAATTCCCGATAATCTTATCATAGCCAAACTCGTAAAATGAAAAAGTATCCGTTTTGTCTTCGAGTATTTGAATATCGGGATCGAAAGGTAAAGCGGTTTTCGTTTCACGGTGTAAGACGGATGTGATGTTATCGCTATCAAAGGTTACTTCGTATCTGCCAGCTTCGAGTTTTCTGCTTACGGGCGTCGGTGTTAGTGTAAATGCCTTCGTATAGCCCGGTCCGATTTTACTCAAATCGGGTTTCGGACCTACTACACGCAGAAATTTATATCCGTTAGGTGGGATTTGTGTTTTTATGATTAGCCTCGTATGTCCTGGGGCAGCAGGCTCGGATTGCGTCTGCTGATGCGAGACGGGATTGTCATTTTCGTCGAGTAGCTGATAATTTTCCCAATCCTGCCAGATTAGCCAAGGCTCATATTCGAAATATAAAGGCTTATCAATATTCGTATTATTGAACGCAGTGAATCTGACGTAAGCGTCGGCTGATGTGTCGATTTCGTTGGCTATCCGTCTGAGTGCGAAAACCTTAATCCGCTCGGCATTAGCGGATACGCCCGAGAGAAGTCGTTGCGCATATTCTATGCCGGGTCTGACAGATGTTGATGGTAGCAGGTCGTGAAATTCACAAAATAGCAGGTCTTCCCATATTCGGTCGAACTCCGAAATATCATATTCAGCGATGCCAAGTGCGTCAGCTATCGCAGAAAAGCGTTCCGCAAGAAGAAGCTGTCTTTGTGCGCGGTCGTGCAGATTTTTGTATTGATAGTTCAGCGAATACGTGCCTATGACGAACGGTTCGAGTCCGCCACGGTAGAGAGGAATCGACGTATTGTTTTCCGTATCTTCAAAAAATCGCAAAGGCGAGCTGAATACGAGTTCATACGCATCATTCTGCTTTGCATATTCCAATATTCGCTCGATCTGCTCTTCGGTAGGTCCGCCACCGTGATTGCCCAAGCCGAAGAAACACATCATTTGGTCGAGCCAATCGGGGCATAGTTTGGCGATCTGTTCTATTCGTTCGACTTCATCAGCGTAAGTAGAATATCCTATCGGTATTTTGTATGAAAGTATTGTCGAGCCATCGTCCGCCTGCCACCGGAAAAGCGGAGCGGGAAGTTTCAACTGCCTATCCGTTGGCCGACTGAAGACGTAATATTTAAAACCACAGTGCTTTAGGATTTTCGGAAACGTTGCTGGCGGAGACGAATTGTCAGGCATCCAAGCGATACTATTGGCGATATTCATCTCTGTACCGAAAAGCTGACGAAATATTTGCTGACCTATAAGTGCTTGACGGATAAAACTTTCGCCCGATGGTACCCCAC
>WFQY01000294.1 GCA_015486815.1 Phycisphaerae bacterium
GACAGGTTATATATATGGGTAGAAGAGGTATTATAATGATTAAATCCGAACAAGCTGAAGCTCGACATTTAGTTCACTTTGTACAATGTCCCAATTGTTGGCATAAGTTCAAGCCGGAAGAAATTAATTTTATATCGAGACATCCCGAACTGATAGGCGACCCTATCGTTGGCGATAACGAATATTTACGGTTTCTGCCAAATAGATTTACCGTAAACGGAGAAGCAATCGATCCTCGCGGAATGGCGACTGCTGACCTTGCGTGCCCCAAATGCCATCTAAGGATTCCCGACGCATTGCTGGAAATGCCATCGATGGTGTTGTCTATTACAGGCTCGCCAGCAAGTGGAAAATCCTATTTTCTTGCAACGATGGTATGGGAACTGCGAAAATTACTTCCCAAAGCGCATTTCGAATTTAGTGATGCGGACACAGTTGCAAATTCTCCTATCCGAGAATACGAACAAACATTATTTATGAATCCCGAACCTGAGCAGCTAACAGAAATACGGAAGACCCAGACAGATGACCCTCGCCTATATCATATAGTCAAAATAGATGGTGTATCGGTAAGATATCCCTCACCTTTACAATTTTTGCTCAGACCTACTCATTCACATTCTAATAAAAAAAATCACTCAAAGGATTTAATGGGTAGAGTATTGATTTTGTATGACAATGCCGGAGAAGACTTTCTGCCCAACATAGAGGCAATTAATACGATAGCTATTCAACACTTGTCACGCTCTTCCATAATTTTGATGCTATTTGATCCAATTCAAGATCCACGATTTCAGGAATATGCCAAAACAAAAATTAATCTTTCGGATCAGAACTTCATAAAACCAACAACAGTATTCCGACAGGATACTATACTGAAAGAAATAGAATCGCAGATTAAAAAATATTTAAATGTGCCTTATTCAAAATCTTTGGACAAAATTATGATAGTGATTGTTCCCAAAGCAGATATCTGGGCACAATTAGCGGAGATTTCCATAGACGAAGAGCCCTATCTGGTTTTAGATGATTCCCTGTATGTAGATACATCTGCTGTTGAACAAACTTCGGAAATAACTCGAAATTTCCTGAAAAAGCTGTCGCCCGACTTTGTTGCCATAGCGGAGAATTTCAGCAATATAGTAAGATATATACCGATTAGCAGCTTAGGAACCGCACCGGTCTATACCGAACGAGAAGGACACTCTTTTTACGGAATAGCTCCAAAAGACATAAAACCGAAATGGGTTACCGTGCCATTACTCTATTGTTTGAGTAAATTTGCCAAAGGACTAATCCCCAATACATCACAATTAGCAGATAACCAATAGGAGTTAATACAAATGGCGTATGAACTGATTTTTACGTCTGCGGTACGAGGCTTACGCAGTAATACGAGGGGATTCTGTACGGTAGCTGCCACTGCAGGGCTTTCACGAGCCTTGATGATGAAATTGGAGATGCTAAGCAGTTATGAATTTATCTATAATCTTTCCGACTCACGGGTAAATCAAAATCCGGTAAACTACCTACATACCATTCTTAGCGAAGGTGGCAAAAAATTACACGTCCTCTCACGGATAGGATTTTCCGGCACAGATTATTCCGGAAGAATAAATAAACTTGCACATCATTTTCTCTTGTTGGATGAAGAATTGTTGCCAATAGGCCCTGCTGAGATGCTACGAGCGATTGAAAATCGTGGGCTATTCCGTACGAAATGGGAAGGTGAACCCAAAGAACTTTCCTTTACAATATTAACCGACCTGACGGAAAATTCCATTTCATCGACGCTACCGCAATATTGGCAACAACTTACCGGTGATGCCGGCTGGGCAGGAATGTTGGTAAAGGCATTTTATTCATCTCAAACAAAACCAGCTTTTATCCTGTACAGAAACAATATCGATATTCTTCGGCTATATCAGGAAGCAATGATGCTTATGCCTGATATCGAGCGATGGAGCGTTGGTTTTTCAACATACTACAGTCCAGCTTTTTCAAATTATAAATATAATTGGCGAGCTGTTTTCAAAGGGACAAGCGGTGAAAAAGAAACATTACTCTATCCGGATGCAGTTAAAATAGACCTTACAAAATCGTTGCCGCCAGCTCCGGAAGATGAATATACAATGGCAGCAAGGGCTGGAAATACCATCTACAGAAAACAGATAAATAAAGACCAAGGAGAACCACTACTTGTTATGCAAGAAGAATCTGTACCGGAATTAATTGATGATGGTGTTTCAGACGAAGGTCCCTATAAC
>WFQY01000295.1 GCA_015486815.1 Phycisphaerae bacterium
GGCTGACACCTTTTGAGTTCAAGTATATTGGAAGAGATGAATGGCTGACAAAAATGTTCAACGGTACACCTTATGGTCAGGTGAACTTAGTTTTACCGGATAGCGAGTTAAGCCAATATAAATCGGCAGCTTTCGTCGGTTGGAATACGATGACAAAGAAAATTTATGATAATCTGGTAAATTATGTCCGTACCGGAGGAATCTTATTCATTTGTGGCTGCCATTTGGATACAAGGGTTAACTTAGCAGAAAAAACACAGATTTTCAAAGATGGTAAAGTCAAAAAGTTGATTGGTGCAAATATTTCCGGAACAGGTGAAAAAATATTTGGGAAATTTCGCACTTGCAGACTCAAAGATATCTCTGCAACTCAGATAGAACCACATTTGTTTGAATATAAAAACGGTAAGGGAACAGTATATTTCTTCAATTTCTACGATTATCCGACCGATGTCAGACTAATTAATCGGATAAAGGATATCCTGAAAAAAATCGGGAACAAAGTTAGTGATGAAAGTGCCTTCAAAATCGAAGGTAAAAACAGCACATACATAAATTATACCCTATGGGAAAATGGCAAATCACATAAGGTATATTTGACAAATATCGATTGGGAAAGCAAAGCAAGCAAGCGAATTACGGTTAGATACAATAACAAAAGATATTTCTTGCGTATTAAAGACGGCGAGACGGTGGCTATAGATATGGATATGTTATCATAGGATGAGAATGTTATGAAGATATGGTTTTTGCGATATTTGGGAACTTGTAAATGATTTTAACAAATTGAAGGTTTCCCCCTAACGCCGTCCGTTGGCTTTAGGCGAACAATAAACAAGTAAATTTATTCGATTACCTTTATTTTTTAAGGATAGAAATGTAGGCTGTAGATAGCGTTGATATATCCCACTCGGTGGCCGGCTCAAGTCATTTTAAGTAACCGGTTTTACCTTCCTCAAAAACTTAACACTATCGGGAAGTTTTTAGTGAATTTTGCTTGACATTAGCGCTAATGTTAGCTATATTATACGTGTGTCATGCCGGTAACGTTAAAAGACACTATATATTGTCGGGCAGACGAGTAGTTCGGAGGTACCATGTGTGGTATCGGAAATATTTATTATGAGAAAGTGGTAAATCAGCAATGTGCTGATTACATATTTTCGGAGTCTTTTTTAACAAGGAGAAAACAATGAGCAGTAGAAGTAACAAAATGGTAGTTTTGGCTGCTGTGGTGGTGATGTTGGGTTTTGTGTCATCCGGATTTGCGGCAAATATTGCTTTGCAAACCTATGGTGGAACGTGTTTTGTTTCGGATGGTCAACCGACACAGAGTGACGGTATTAAGAGTCAGTGGGATAGTTTTGATGGTAATACAGGGAATTATGGTCCCACTGTCTACAACGGAGGCACCTTGACTTTCCAGCGAAGTTGGCTTCAGGATGTTACTTTGAATACAGTAACTATTTATACGCATAGAGGCAGTGGTTCAAGCTACGATATCAAAGAGGTAGTGCTACAAAGCTATCGTAGTGGTGCATGGCAGACTGATCAGACTTGGACAACCTATCCCGGTATGCCAGCTACTCTGACACACACATATAGCGGCGGCGTTACTGCTCAAAGTGTTCGTGTTCAGGTTGAGGCTGGTACGAAGTGGGGTAATCAGCGTGCGGGTTTCAAAGATATTGATATCGATGGCACGCTTTCCGGTTCTGCGATCACTCCTACGAATTTAGCCCTGTCGTCATTTGGGGGAACGATGACTTCGTCGAGCGTTCGCAGTGGTACTACTCCCTCAGATGCTTTTGATGGCGATACAGGGACGCAATTGATTATGGCTCCTACAAATGACCAATGGGTTGAACGAGCATGGGATTCAGCGGTAACAGTCAGTGATATTCTCGTCAGAGGCGGAGCAGACAGTACTTCGCACTCGACTCAGTATGGCGACATCCAATATTGGGATGGCAGTAGCTGGATAACAGTTCATCAGGGTAATATTTACACCTATGGTGATACGGGTTACGAGTGGGGTGTGCATTTGGATACCCCTGTGACTACGACCAAAGTAAGGCTTTCCAATATCGACCCACGGGATAGCTATACGGCTGTTTCTGAGATTTTTGTTTATGGCGTTGTTCCTGAACCGGCAACTATAGGATTGCTTTTGATGGGATTTGTCGGCTTAATTCGCAGAAAGTAGAAGAGGTTTTTACCACCGAGAACACGGAGAAGAATTGTTGATTGTTGAGTGGTGATTGTTGATTGAGAAGAGAAAAGAAAAAGAAGAAGTGTTGATTAATTCTTTTGCAATCACAATTCAA
>WFQY01000296.1 GCA_015486815.1 Phycisphaerae bacterium
ACCTATGAGCGTAAATGATAACGATAAACATCCTTGGCTTAAGGATGAATTTACGCTTATTGAGCAGGCAATGCGTAAAAATAAACGCCTCTTGGGTATCTGTCTCGGCGCCCAGATTCTTGCAAAAATATTGGGTGCCAAGGTCGGTAAAATGGGGTATAAGGAAATAGGTTTTTTTCCTGTTTGCCTTACGGAAACAGGCGTAAATAAAAGTAAATGTTTCACTTTCGTGCCTCGATGCTTTATGGGATTTCACTGGCATGGCGAGATGTTTTCGATTCCCGAAGGGGCTTTGCACATCGCAACCAGTAAAGCCTGCCAAAATCAGGCATTTGAATATGATAGCGGAAGAGTCCTCGCTCTGCAGTTTCATCTCGAAACCAATCGCGAAAATCTCTTCGCTCTGGTCGCTAACGGTGCGGAAGAGCTTCGCACCGGCGGAGATTATGTTCAGCGAATGGAATATATGCACGATACTCTCGACCGCATATCAAGCGAATATTACAAATTACTTGTCCACGTACTCGATAACTGGTCGGGGTAATAAAGAGATTGATCTTCCATTCTTCTGTTACTGCGAGGAAAAATCCTTTACCGCCCGCTTTTAATTGTTAGAATACATCGATTATTTAATATAGGTTGCAAGAGGAGATAGCATAATGAAAATGAGCAATCTGCTTAACGACGGCTGGGAATTTACGTGGAGTGCCTATGTAGGTAAAGACCGTCTGCCTTTAACTATGCATAGCTGGGATGATGCAAGCAAATGGTATCCTGCTACTGTTCCGGGTAATGTACAGTGGGATTTGCAAAAGCTCGGACTATGTGAAGATATATTTTTTGCAGATAACGCAGATCATTATCGATGGTGCGAAGAGGTAGATTTCTGGTATAGAAGAAAATTGGAGCCTATGAGCCTGCCTCACGGAGCGAGGGCAATTTTGCATTTCGAAGGGCTCGATTGTCTCGCTACGATATGGATAGACGGGCAGAAAGTCGGCGAGCATTCTAATATGTTTGTCCCATACTGGATTGATATCACCGAATATCTGTCAGCTGATAAACCTGCTGAACTGTTAATCCGATTGGCTTCCACTTTTCAGGAAGTCGAAGTATCTCATCGCGACCCGTGCAATCATCCACCGATGCAGCGAATTCGCACACGTAAAGCTCAGATAAGCTATGGCTGGGATATAGGTCCGCGAATCGTTACCGTTGGCATTTGGCGGCCTGTAAGGCTGGAAATTATCAACAAGGGCAGAGTCCTTTATGCAGGCGCGAGAACGGTAGAATTATCCGAAGATAATACATCTACAAAGATGGAGCTGGTTGCAACAATCGATTGGCACGCTAGGCCTGCGGATATAAAAATCGAAGCTCAATTCGGAGATGTAAAGATATCGCAAACAGTCTCGGTAAGGGGTGGAGAAAATGACGTTGTTATTCCGTTCGAGATGAGAAATCCGAAATTGTGGTGGCCTAACGGAGTAGGCGAGCCTTATCGTTATGATTTTGCGATTAAAATTTCCGACGATAAAACTGTTCTCGACGAAAAGACAGGAAAATTCGGTGTATGCAAAGTTGATATGCTCGAAGAGTCGAGAGATGACGGCGGATTGGGATTTCGGCTGAAAGTTAATAATAAGGATTATTTCATCAAGGGGATAAACTGGACGCCTTGCGATTCGCTGTTCGGACGGATAACAGATGAAAGACTACACAACCTCGTCAAGCTCGCTGCTGATGCGAATATAAATATGCTTCGTGTCTGGGGTGGTGGTGTTTATGAGCCTGAGAGTTTTTTGGAAGCCTGCGAAGAAATGGGCATTTTGATTTGGCAAGATTTTATGATGGCTTGCTCGCTCTATCCGCAGGATAACGAATTTTCAAATATGATAAGATATGAAGCGGAAAAGGTTGTCCGCGCATATCGCGGACACGCCTGTGTTGCTCTCTGGGCGGGTGATAATGAAATAGATGCTATATGCGGGCCTGAAGCTGGAGTGTTACTGACTCGAAGAGTAATTCCGGAAGTATTGAAACGTCTCGACCCTCATCGACCTTATATTCCGTCTTCACCATTCTCCAAGCCCGGCGAAGACCCGATGGATAAACGATTCGGAGATATACACTTATGGAATCACATCGTCCGACCCGATGATAAATTCTATACCGATGTGCCGGTAAATGTGGTCAGCGAAATAGGCAGAATTTCACTGCCTAACAAGAAAACAATCGACAGTTTTATGCCGAAAGACAAACAATGGCCTGTAACTAATCCGCTTTGGTTTTATCATTCGTCGGATACCAATCGCTGGGGAGTATATCGCAATATTACTCACGTTTTGCAGTGTGTAAAGAATTGCGGATATGACGAGCCGAAATCGCTTGATGAGCTGATTGAAGTTACGCAAAAAATCCAAGCGGATGCCTGCAAATTCTGGATAGAATATTATGGCTCTCAGCCGCAATGTTGGGGTTTGCTGTTATGGAATCTTTGCGACTGCTGGCCTCAGGTTTCGGATGCGATTATCAGCTTTGACCTTGAGAAAAAACAGGCGTATAATATAATTAAGACTGCTTATGGTAAGTTGCAACGATAATTTAGGGAGGAATTGATTATGCCTATTTATGAATTTCAGTGTTCTAAGTGTGGCAAACAGTTTGAGTTGTTGATGAGCAAGATGGGAAAGAATCTCAAAGCCAAATGTCCGGAGTGTGGCGG
>WFQY01000297.1 GCA_015486815.1 Phycisphaerae bacterium
TCGACATCGACAAAATCGACTATAGTTCTGCATTTCGGGGCAACTCTAAGAAAATAACTTCCGACACTGCTACAAACCGCCAAACAGGCATCATAATCATTTTCATTCAACAAAGTCTTTAGCTGATGCTCGAATCGAGGATGATAGAAATACCCCTCCGTCAAACTAAACCCATTCACGATTGATTTTAACCCATATATCGATTGAGAGGCTTTGCTCTGCCTTATCGTGAAAACATTTTCTATGCCTGTTTTTTGTATCAGCTGGTCTATTAGCGAGTCATCTACTGTTTTATCTGTGAAGGTCAATAGATCCACCCGATATTCACCTGCGAGCGACTCGAGCCAAGAGAAACCTCGGATACGGTCGCCCTTATCGGGAGGATAAGGAAATCGATGTGTAATAACCAGTATGCGCACTGTTTATCCATCAGAAAAAACGCCCTACGATACCACCATCAACCCTTTGATGATTTGTCAGAACTACCCCCTTGATTGCAACGCCGAGACTCTGTAACAATCCGATACTCTGTGCTATGAGTTTTTTGTGAGTACTATTCATCTTCACTATCAATAAAGACTCTCTGACAATTTGCCCTATCACACTTGCATCGGAAAATTTCGTAACCGCAGGCACATCCAATAGAACAAAATCATAATTTTCCTGAAATTGACGTATTATATCAGTCAATTTTTCGTTACCCATAATTTCCGGAATATCACGCGAAAACGCTTTACCCGCTGAAACTACGTGAAGATTAGGATGTGTGGTTGTCCATAACACTTCTTCAAACGATGCTTCACCCTTTACCAACTCCGCAAATCCTTTACTACTCGAAGCGACACCCAAAAACTTATTCAGCCCCCCTGCACGCAGATTACAATCGACAACTACAACGCGTTTATGTTTATACTCTGCCAAGGTAAATGCTAAATTCAAACAAGTAAGCGTCTTTCCCTCGCCCTCATCGGCAGAGGTTATCATATAACAAAATTTCTCGTCACTAACTTGTGCAAGCAGTGCTGTGCGAAGCGTGCGATATTGCTCTGCGATTGTACTGGCGGGATTATGATAAGACACTATCAACGGTGAATATGATTGACAAATATTGTTAGTGCCTATCGATGACGAGATATTCGGTTCGTCAGTATCAACAGTAATAGAAGTAACTTCGGATTCTTCCGTTACTTGTTCTATCACCTTTTCTTCAACGAATTCCTTTATTTCAGGCTCCATCACCGCAGTTGCGGTATCCGACTCCGAAACAAATTGTTCTCTATCTTGTTCTCTCATATAATCACCCTTCCGTACTGCCGAGAGTTTTCTCAGTTGACACGACCGAAACAATCCTATCATATTTAGCAGGATACTTAAGCCTCAATACAACGATTCCCAAAGATAACATCAATGAAGCAAGCAATATCATACTTACAACCATTGTGAATGTTCGATGTTTGATTTTTTGTAGCGTCTTTTGGCTTTCGGGAATTATCTGATCTATCATACCCGCAACAGGCAATTGGAATTCCTCCGTCATCTGCTCCGGGCTACGAATGGTATGATCCAAAGAATCGACGCCGAACGCAAAGACATATCCGAACGCAAGTCCGCCTGCAAGTGCGAAAATCAGCACCGTCCACAACCGTGGAGACAAAGGTCTATCCGTACTCCTCGCCAGCTGAACTTCCTTAAGTTGTGTTCTTCGTTTTGCCTTTTCGCCCTCCAACGCTGTTTCTATATCCGAAAGTTTTTGCTGCCAGATTATTGCTTGATGCTGAGCATATTGTAACGATTCCTGAATTTGCGAATACTTATACAACACAGGCCCCGCTCTTGCTATGACCGACTTATAACTCTTGAGCTGAGTTTCAAGCCGTTCTATTTCCTCGCCGAGCGTCTGCACCTGAGCTTCGGTCGAAGCAAGCTGAAACATTATACCGCCCGAAGTCAGCGATTCCGTATCCGCACCTTCGTTACTCTTTCCGGAACGTATCTGCTCTATCTGATAAGTAACCTGATTTATGCTTTGACGAAGAGCAAGTACTTTAGGATGATTCAAAGTCATATGCTCGATAGTCAAAGCCTTCTCAAGTTGGTCACGCAATTTACGAAGCTTGGCATTAAGAGAAGTGATTCGCGAAGAAATAGCTATTTTCTTCAGATATTCCACCCGCTGAACAGCTATATTTTTCTGCCTACGCAGAGACTCAATTTCTATTTCTATCTGCCCTATTCGTTCTCTGAGCATCTTAGGACCATCGCCCAGAGCCATTCCATATCGAGTACTATATTCGATATCTTCCTTCTTAAGCTCAGCTACCTTCTTATTCCACTTTTCTACCTGCTTTACAAGAAATGCTCGTGAACCCTCAAGACGTTTGACAATACGATCGGAGACAAATTTGATGTAATTTCTCACCAGAATATTCGGCAGTGATTCTGCTATCTTGGGATTACTATGAGTAAATTCAACCTCTATCAGATTGACCCTATCCGCTCTTACACGCCAGCGAATTTTTATCCTATTAGAGAAATTACGTGCCGTGGCAAGTCTATCATCATTATTATCGAAATGCATTCCCATTTCGTCCAAAGCCCTTGCAACAGCCTTCACTGAAGCAAGCTCCTGGCGCAGTGTCATCTTGTGTACTCTGAACGTCTCATTTTTGCTCGGTCCGGTACCTTCAACAGCAGCATCGGTATGACTCTCGAATACAGCGGTAGCTGTATATCGCAATGGTACCGCAAGCGAAGCAAGTAAAATCAGCACCATACCCACGACCGCAGAGACCATAAAAAGCCAGCGATAACGTAGGATGACCCTGAGTGCTTCGAGAAACGTATTGTTTTCTGATTTTTCAGCCATAATTTTGCATCACAATAAAAACATTAATTGTCATCCTCGCCCTTGAATGCGTCATTTGCATCATCAATAACCACAGGTACACGGGCAGCTTCGAGAACAGGCTTAACAGGGAACAATACTTGTTTGAGTGCTAAGCCAACCTTAGCATAAGGATTAGGCGGAACAAAAACTATATCACCTGGACGAAGCAGAATATTGTGAGACATATCGCCCTTTTCGACCATCTCTTTCATATTAACCGTAAGCTCTTTTGCTCCGCTTGCTTTGAGATTGTCAAGATTTTCGGGCAAATACCCGCCACGCCGTGGAACGTGGGCACGAATAATCTTAATCTTTTCGGGATAGGCTAAAAGTGTCGGCTGAACTCGTGCCAATACTTCCAGCACAGTATCACTGCCAGTCCACGCCAATGGGCCAGGCCTATATACTTGTCCGAAAACGTATATTTTCTGCGAGTTATATTTGACCATATACACGGTAATATCAACTCGCTTGTAATATCGTCTCGCACGCGAAGCTACATCATATCCGATTTCCTGAACAGTTTTACCAGCTACGAATATATCCCCGACAAGCGGAAGATTAACTTTACCATCGGGTCTGACTTTTCGTATCTTGTTATCGAGTTCGCGCACATATTTAGACGAGAAACCGATAACATCGGGGGGATATACTTTGTAAGGAATGCCGGCAACTGCGGAACGGTGCTTCTGCACAAATGCCTGAAGCTGAGACGGATCTTCGGACTGCTGAGAACAGCCCGCCAATCCAATCAGCGACACAATAAACGATATACTAATTGTACGAACAAGATGTGCTTCCCTGCTCATCTATTTCGCCCCTGAATATAATTAATAAGTATTGACGCAATCCGTTGCGTCCTCTACAACCATAATGTCGAAAGTCATTTATCGGCTATATACCTATAAAATCCTTGAAAAACTTATTTTGTCATATCAAATAACCGTTTATCGGACTTATCACTCGTCCTATAAAATCAATTTGCGGACTTATCATAAAATTTCGGTATCGTCGCAAGGAGTATTAGAAACTCCATTGTCAATCTTCGCGTTGCAATATATTCGAAATCGGCTTCTAATTTTCTTCTGACATGCTCAATCGTCTTGTCATATCCGTTTCGTATTTGTGCAAGGCCTGTTATACCCGGAAGAACGCTAACTCTACGATCGATATACGGAAAAGTATCTTTAAGCTCTTCGAGTATCTCCGGACGTTCAGGTCGCGGACCGACAAGAGACATTTCGCCCTTGAGTACATTTATCAGCTGCGGAAGTTCGTCGATATGCGACCTTCTCATCCATCTGCAAGCTTTTAACACACGCGGATCGTCATCACTTGCCCATACCGGCCCGGTCTCGGATTCAGCGTCAGGAACCATCGTCCGTAACTTATACATCCGAAACAGCTTTCCGTCTTTACCCACACGCACCTGCGTATGAATGCACGGGCCTGTGCTGACCAGTTTTATTATCACACAGCATATAAATAATACCGGTAAAAAAATAATTAGCGCCAAGGTGCCAATTACAATATCCATTATTCTTTTCATTATAACGAAAAATCTCCCCGCAGATTTCTTTTCCACAATTATCGATAGAAACCACGGATTAAAGACATCATCAACTTTTATTACGTCTTCTTGCCTGACAAGCAGACGAACATCGGATTGCGGATAATGCTTGTTATAATCTTCAAATTGTTCAGCGACTTCTTTCCCCCGAAACGGCAATACTACTGTTTCCGGCATAGGACCTTTTCCTCCGTAGGTCCGGCGATTGACCAAAGTTGCTTTCTAACAATCGGCAAATTTTTATTCTTACCTTAAATTTTACAGGGAAATATTCCGCACGCGAAAAAACACGCATAAAAGAGGGGTAACATACCGTTAAATCGATAAGTAAATGAAATCTACAGAACAATTATTTCAACAGTCCATACTCTACCAGCATCTTCCGAAGTTTATCCTTAAGCTCAGCTTTCATCGGCACCATAGGAAGCCTAAGCGTCTCTTGGCACATTCCCAACATTGACATTGCACATTTTATCGGTATCGGATTTGTAGCAAGCGAGAGCATCCCCTTGGCTAAAGCGAACATTTTCGTATGAAGCTCTTGAGCTTTTGCAAAATCACCCGAAAGAGCAGCATCCGTTAGTGCCTTCATATCCGATGGTATTATATTTCCTATCACACTCACCACACCTTTACCACCTATACTCATCAATGGTAGTGTCATAGAATCATCACCACTGAGAATATCTATATCGCACATTGTCTGCAGTGCACTCGCACCATCCATCGAGCCGGTAGCGTGTTTGACCGCTACGATATTTTTTATCTCGAAAAGTTTAGCGATGGTCTCCGGCGCAATTTCCACGCCACACCTTCCAGGAATGTTATAGAGAACCAATGGCAGAGACGTATTTTCCGCTATCGTTTTGAAGTGTTCGTATAATCCGTCCTGAGTCGGTTTATTGTAATACGGAGCGACCAATAGTGCGGAATCGGCACCGGCAGCTTCTGCGTGTTTGGTCAACCTGATAGCTTCCGCTGTCGAATTCGAACCGGTGCCCGCCATTACGTGAATTCTGCCAGCTGAAAATTTTACCACCTGCTCTATTACTTCGTCGTGTTCCTTGTGCGAAAGAGTTGGCGATTCACCCGTCGTTCCGCAAGGAACCACTCCTGCCACTCCCGCTTTAACCTGAAATTCTATAAGTTTTTCGAGAGATTCATAATCAACTTGATCACCTTTGAATGGCGTTACCAACGCTACGTAAGTACCTGCAAACATTTCTCTGCTCCTGCTTACTATTACTTTATATGTTCAACCATTACTACGATTCGATTAGCTGCTATATCTTATAAGCAGTTCCTTCATCTGTCTGACCGCTTCTCTTATACCAACGAAAATTGCCCGTGAAATTATACTATGGCCGATGTTAAATTCGGAAAATCCTTCAAGCCTTGCAACCTTTTCTACATTGCGATATGTCAAACCGTGGCCAGCATGTACTACAAGGCCACACTGCCTGCCTATTTCGATTGACTTTTCAAGCTCTTGCAACGCACGCTTCTCAGCACGGGGATTTTTCGCATTTGCATACGCACCCGTCCATAATTCTATCGCATCGAATCCTATATCAGCGGACGTCTTTATCTGCTGCTCGTCAGGCTCGATAAAAGCACTTACAATACAGCCAGCTTTATGAAGCTTATCGACTGCCTGAGAAACTCTTCGCTTTAAACGTACCACATCGAGTCCGCCTTCGGTGGTTATTTCCTGACGATGCTCCGGCACGAGTGTACATTGGTCGGGCTTTAGCTGACAAGCAATACGAACGATAGAAACTGCGATTGACATTTCGAGATTGAGTTTCACACCGACCGTTTCTTTCAGCAGCTTAACATCCCTATCTTGAATATGCCTGCGGTCTTCGCGAAGATGTACGGTAATTCCGTCAGCTCCGCCAAGTTCCACCTCTGCCGCCGCCCATACAGGGTCAGGCTCATCTGTCATTCTCGCCTGCCTTACCGTAGCAACATGGTCTATATTCACACCTAACTGTAGCATTGTTATACTCCTATTCTATCCGTAGTGTTCTTTCTTTACCTGCTCTATCAGTTCTTTGGGAATGCCAATATCCGCAATCTCTATTTTTCCAACGTAAGGTTCGGATTCGACTGTCCGAAAGGCATCTTTGACATCAACAAAAGTAACCGTAAGGTCAGCTTTGATTGTCGTCTGCGATGGTGCACAGGCATAACAATCGAGTCCCGAAGGAATATCGATTGCAACGATAGGTTTGGCTGACTCGTTTATCTTATTGATAATATAATCGATAGGAGAATGCACCTGACCGGTAAATCCCGTACCGAGAAGGGCATCGACTATAAGAACAGATTCAGCTAATATTTCATCGACTTTTTCCATCGGCAGTACAGGCAGTTCCATTCGTTTCACTATATTGTAATTGGTCAAGCCGTCGCCCCTAAGTTTTTCTATCGGACAGCTTAAAAGTATCTTCACTATATATCCGGCATTATGAAGATGTCTTGCGACAACAAAACCATCACCTCCGTTATTACCAGGCCCACAACATACAGCGACCACCTTGCCTTTCAGATTTGCATACTTATCAGCGATAATTTTGCTGGCATTAGCCCCTGCGTTTTCCATTAGAATAATTGACGGCATTGCATATTGCTCGACTGCAAGCTGGTCTATTCTACGTATCTGCTGACAGGTTAATGTACCCATTGTCAAAACCTCACTTAAAATATAATTCCTATTTTGTTTGCATACTTGAAGTTTACCCTACTTGCCACTAAAATCAAGACCTGTTATAAAAAAGCTGGTAATTTCTATGATAAAAAATACCCATCGGAAAATTGTTGTTATCTTCTCGCCCGATTCACAGAATGATCTGATAAAGATTGCCTCCCTCCAATCCATATCCAACCAACATCAACAATCCGCAATCGGTGATTCGCAATCCGAAACTCTTGTTCAGCTTGCCCGAAATTTCGGCAAAGATGCGAATATCAAAGCAGGTATCGACCATATAGACATAAATTCCATCGACGCAGTGATTGTCGTACTGGCAGAAATGCCAAGTGATGATGTAATCGAAAAAATGATAGAAGCTTACAATGCTGGCAATGATATCGTATTCGCAAAACCAACTAACAGCAACCAAGCAAATTGCATTCTGCTTGATAAAAAGGTCATAAAGATTATTCGACAAATTTCGGAACCCAAACCGAATATTCAGCTATTGGCTGAATGGGTCGGTTTTCGGAAAAAGACAATTAGAGCGAAAACACGTCAGCCGATAACAAAAAAACTAAAACATATTCTGAGCGGAATATTTGATAACCCTGCGAACATAACTTTGGTACTTGCATACTTAGCTATCGTAATTGCCATAATTTCCATTTTCGGATGGATAACAAGCATATTCAGCTTTCCGATTTTCTGGATAGGTATTATCTGTGCGATAGTACTCGGCGCTATTACATTAATCGGTGACTACGTCCGAAGAGCTTATAAACAAAGCCTCAACCGCCCACTCTACATCATACGCGAAAAGATAAATTTCTAATGCCAAGTAACCCTGTTTCATTTAACATTTTTAATTGTTTATTTTTTATTTGTAATTTTTTCGTTCATCAGTTTGATTATAATATCGTAAAATTGAAACCCATACGGAATACAGAGGGTAGATATGCTTGACATAAAATTCATTCGTGAAAATACGGAAAAGGTAAAGTGGGCTGCTGAGGTCAAGAAGCTCGAATGCGATGTAGATAAACTTATTGAGCTTGACCGTCAGCTTTCGGAAATTAAACGTGAGCTTCAGGAAATTCAGACAGCTAA
>WFQY01000298.1 GCA_015486815.1 Phycisphaerae bacterium
ATATTATAGGCATTGCCGTCGAGCTCGCATAAGTAACCACCGCATCGGGACGATTTCCTTTTGTAAACCAATCTCGCGTAAATTCCAAACGTTCGGTACGTGGCAGGTCGTCTTCCGGTAGAATGGGAGGTAAAGGCTTAAGTCCGCAAGCAGCCATCTCATCACAATAACCGGTATATCTATCCAAAATACTATAATGATTTTTGTCTGTTAATTCTCCGAGTTTGTGCGAATAGGAAACATAGACGATCCTTTTCTTTCCCCGCTCCGCCAAATGCCGGACAGCTATCCTGGCAGCTTTATAATCATCAGGATATACACAATCCGATTTACGTTTTACATTTACCCAAACAGCAGGCAGATGAGAATCTTCTATCACGCGTATTACTTTTTTCGGAATTCTCGTGTTATAATTCACAAGCAATCCGTCCGAAAGCCATTCTCGTAGAGCCTTTGGCAGAAACCCCTCTTTGCATAGCTTTTCGTCAGGTAGCTTCATTACGGTCAGATGATAATTATGCTTATCGAGCTCGTCGTTTATGCCATCGAGCAATCTACTCGGCAGATAACTTCTGTGCTCTTCGGTACTTAGGAGCAATGCAACAGCATTGAATCGCTTTGTTGCAACGCTTCTTGCGTAGGTATTCGGGCGGTAATCCAGTTCCTTTGCGATACGCAGTACTTTTTTGCGGGTCTTATCGCTATAAAATCTGCCTTTGTTCGACAATATTTGACTAACGGTAGGCAGTGATAAGCCCGCTCGCTCAGCAATTTGTTGCATTGTTACCGTCATATACTTTTTCCGCACCCGATTATGACTATGTCTTATCAAACCGCTTTGAATTATACATCAAACCGTCTTGAATGTCAATAGTAATTTGCAATCCCACTACAAAAATATAAAATATACGGATGTGCCGCCCCACTATTGCGGATTAGCAAAATATGCCAATCCAATAATCCCTGCAGACTTTAATCGGTCAATCCTATCCTACGCAGAACAACATTCAGAAAATTCTCTGCGAGTATTTCATATCCGTCGCCATTAGGATGACACTGGTCAGGCTGATATTTTTCCACAAGGTCTTCGCCGAATAAATCAAGTCCGCTGAAATAATAAATATTTCTATCGCCTGCATCGATAAGCCGCTGAACCGCATCCGCCACTTCCATACGCATCCCCTGAATAGTAACACCCGCAGGATTAGGCGTCGTCTCACCCTTCGGATAAACAATAGGAGAGATAACCGCTATCGGTATTTCGGGATGCTTTTCTCTTATTATTTGCACCATCCCGATAATCGCTGGCTTAAAAGTGCGAGGCGACAGCGTCGGGGCACTAAAAACATTTATTCCGAGTTTAAGTGAGATAAAATCCACATCTCTATCGCGAATCATCCGTGCAATCATAGGCTCTATATGGCATTGTCCGCCATATCCGAGGCAGGTCAGATTGAAATTCGCTTTTCGAGCAACAACGCCAAGCCAAGTGCGTGACGGACTGTGTGCCTCTCCACAATGTGTAATTGAGCTGCCATAGGTAATCCATTTTTTCCTATCGTCCTGAGCTGGTGCAACTTCATCGTCAGCCAACAAAGACCTCAACAAAACGGGCTGTCTTTGTGGCAGCCAAATTTCGATAATCTTTTCACCTTTGGAGATATTATCAAAAATCACCTGCTCCGCATTAGCAGGTAGTATTGACGTCTGCACGAGTTCATTATCTATCACCAGATCAAATTTCCTATCATAGACATAAGGAATCAAAGTCAAACCGATGGTAGAAGCAGATGTTTTACATCTTATCCTCACCCCTGCAGGACTACTCGCAGCAAGCTGCAACCCATCATTAGGCGACGGAAACAGGTTCAGCTTATCGAATGGCAGCCGCCACGGCCTAATATATTTCTCCGTTCGCTCAAGAGAAATAGCCCCGTAAAACATTTCATCCGTTAGCATGATTTGTTTCGTCATTTTTTGCATCTTATTCCCTTTCGTCTGAAAACGACTACTCCGCCCTATTATGGTGCGTTTCCATCAGTTTTGCATCATAAGTAGCAAGTACATCCTGCCGCCTTAACATTCCGATAACTTTTTTCGTATCACGATCAACAATCGGAAGTTCCTCGAATTTGCCCTCAGCGAATCGCTTGAGAGCTGTCCCGAGGTCGGTATCGAGATATAAAGGCTCAACATTTGTAGATGCAAGATCGTCAGCACTGGCAAGTGTTGCGAATTCGTTATTGTATAAAAACTGCCTAATATCATTAAGCGTAAATACGCCATAATATTTATTTTCTTCATCGACTACCGGAAAACACGACTGAGTTGAATCTGTTATTATTGTACTCATATCCCTTAATAGTGTATCAGATGAAATGGTTTTAACCGTTCTACCTGCTCGCTGAGCATCTTTGACGGTCAAACCTTCGAGAATATTTACAATGAAATCGCCTCTGTGTGCAGGTGAATCGATTCTCGCAGAAACTTGTTCGCGATAGATAGTCCATCCCCTACTGAGTACATACGCTAATGCGCATACCCACATCGCAGGAAGCAAAAGCGTATAGCTCGCGGTCATTTCCGTAACCATAATAAGCGTACTTACAGGAGTATTAGCTGCTGCTGCAAAAAAGCTCGCCATTCCCAATATGACAAACACATCGATCCTCGTTACCAGATTGGGCGCCCACATATGGAATATTAACCCAACTACGCCACCGAGAGCACCACCTATTACCATACTCGGACCGAACACACCACCGGACCCACCCGAGCCTATCGTTAGCGATGTGGTCATAATCTTTCCCAGACCGACAGCGAGTAGTAAAACAATAGCAGCGGAGAAATTCGAAGGAATTTCTCCTATCAGCAATTTCTGCAAAAAGCCATAACCAAACGCCAACACACTTAATACGTCGTGCCTGAAATGAGGATCGTACAATCCGATAATATGATATGCCAACAGAGCGACAGCTCCGGTTGCCAATCCTCCTATTGCCGGTTTGATATGGTTAGGTATGGGTATTTTATGAAATAACGAATTGACGCCATAAAAGGTCTTTACATAAATCAAAGACGCTATTGTCATCAAAGCAGCTAATACCGCAAGAGGTATTAGCAAAAACGGATTATCAAACTGCACGGGCTCGACAGCAAAAAGCGGTTCGAAACCGAATACGATACTAAATACGCAATAGGCGATGGTAGTGGAAATAAACGAAGGAATCAATGCCTCGGTTTCGAAGTCGGGTTCCTTATAAAGAACTTCCGCTGCAAATATAGCACCTGCTAACGGTGCACGGAAAATCGCCCCGATTCCCGCACCTACGCCAGCTGCCAATAACACCCTTCTATCGCTATCGGAAAGTCGCAGTTTTGTCGCAAGAAATGAGCCAAATCCCGCACCTATCTGTGCGATAGGACCCTCACGTCCACCTGAACCACCGGTACCGATCGTTATAGCGGATGCTATCATTTTCAAAATTGGTACTCTCGCACGTATAATACCACGATTTTTATGATACGCTTGAATAGCAGCGTCCGTACCGTGGCCTTCCGCTTCCGGCGCAAAGGTATAGATTAGAATACCGCTTATAAGACCACCGATGCCGGGAACGACAACTAAAAGCCATGGAACTAACGGGGTTACGGTATCAGAAAAAAATCCACTCATCACCCGCTCACCTGCAGGCCCGCTCTCATGGTAACCCGCTATCGAAGCCAACGTATAATGAGAGACCAAATGGCACATATAATGAAACGCAATCGCACCGAATCCCGCTATCAAGCCGACGAGCGAAGCCAATATCATAAGCCTGCTTACCGACCACAGATGAGAATCACGTGGTGGTAGAATCTGCCAGCGACGAAGAAGACCATTCTTTTTACTATTATTACCTTCCACCATTACCAAATGTCCCGTTTGATACGTTAAAAATAGGAATAGATAATACAATCATAACAAGATAAGTTCAATCTCAAATTCGGGAATTATATCTTTTGTTTGACAGATACGGAGTCGTGCATTTATAATCACAGAAATAAGTTTACCGAAACACAAGTTATCTCAAAGGTAAAAATATGAAAGGCAATCTCATATACCATATCAAGTTTGTTATTATAATCGCATTGATATTCACGAGCAGTGCGATTGCCAACGACTCAGCGAAAATCAATATAGAAACATCCGTGCCCGATTCGCTGCTTAATGAGGTAATCGCCAAACATAAGAGCAGGTTCGAACAAGTGGCGGCTATCGGAAAAATCAAAAAAACCAACCACAAATTTCCACCAAGTAAATTTGCAAAATATCTCCCCGACCCCGGCGAGATACACCTCAAAGATATTTCAAGACCTATACGAGTATCATTATCGCTAAAAGATTGTATTTCCCGTGCATTAAAATATAACTTCAAAATAAAAACCGAGGGCTATGGGCCAGCCATCAGTGCAACAGATATATTAAAAGCAGAATCTATGTTCGACGCGGTCTATTTTCTCGAGGCTCACTACAATAAAACAAATCAGCCCACACCAAGTGAGCTCGTTAGCTCAGGTAGCGATGAACGAACAATGTCAACCGGAATTACAAAACTAATGCCCACCGGTGCCACGGTTACAGGAACATACAATCTAACGCGACTTGATACATCACTGGCATTTGCTACTCTTAATCCGAGCTTTACCAGTAATTTTGTCGTCGAGCTTCGTCAGCCTTTTTTGAGAGGCTTCGGCATCGATTACAACCGTTCAGCTATTGATATTGCCAAAAATTCCCAACGTATTGCAAAGTGGAAATTCCGAAGAACTGTCCGCGACGTTTTATATGATGTCGAAGAAACATATTGGAAACTCGTACAAGCCAGAAGAAATGTCGTCATTCAGCAACAGCTTGTAAAGCAAACCAAAGAGACGCTCGAATACCTTGAAAAGCGAAGAGCTTTTGACGTATATAAAGTACAGATTACACGCGTACAAGCTCTTTTAGGTACCAGACAAGCAGAATACATAAAAATCAAAAACACGGTAAGAGACCTTGAAGACAAACTGAAAACACTATTGAATGACCCGCATCTTAATTTGGGAACCGATATAGAAATCATTCCGACGGAATTTCCGAATATAGGGTCTATCGTTGTTGATAAGATAGCGGAAGTTCAGCAGGCATTGAAAAATCGCTCCGAATTACACGAAGCAAAACTTGCTATTCAAAATGCACGTATCAACGTCGCTGTTGCGAAAAACAAGGCACTACCAAAATTCGATGTCATTTTCAGATATACCATCAATGGTCTTAGCGATAATCCCAGCAATGCGTTCGATCAAATGACAACGAGTAATTTTCAGGATTATTATGTCGGTATAAGCTTTGAATACCCAATAGGCAATCGTGGTCCACGGGCAGAGCTTAAAAAGGCGATCCTTCAGCGAGATCAAGCAATTGCTGCATTAAAACAAGTTATCGAAAATATCATTCTCGAAGTCGATATTGCTGTTAGAAATCTGCAAACCGCATACTATCAGGTAAAACCGAGCTTAGAAGCTGTCCAGGCAGCGGAAGAAAACTTAGCTGCTATCGTCGCGAGACGAACCAGACTCTCGCCCGAATATCTTGAAGTTCGGCTAAATGCGCAGGAGACTCTTTCGCAAGCAAGGCAAGGACTTCTAAACGCGCTAGTCAATTATAATATTGCAATAGTTCAACTCGAACGCGCCAAAGACACTCTCTTGCAATATGACAATGTAGAAATACAAGCGGACTAAAATGGCATATACACTACCCGAACGAATATTAAGGCTTTTCCTCGAGCAGGGGATATGGAGAAATCAGCTTAGCTCTCGCTTGATACCCATATCCATTATAATGCTAATATCCGCTGCTGTTATATGGGTAATTGTCGGAAGAAATCGAAGAGATTATCAAATCGTATCAATATATTGGCTTGCCTGTGGACTGAGTATATGGTCAGCTTTACACTACTTATCGACCGAATGGATCATTCCGGCATCGATGCTTGCAATAAGCATAATAAGCTTTCTATGGGCGTATATTCCCGTTTTCCTATATCATCGAAGATACAACAACGCCTGGCCTGACAATATCGATATTCTTACCCGAAAATATAAACCTGTTCGCGGAATAATCACATCTTTGTCAGCTATTGCTCTTATCCTATTCTTCCTCGGACTTTGTTATATTACCTCGTTCATTACCGTTATCTGTACAGCACTTATGGGAACTGCTCTGCTAATCTCGATACATTACGATTTTCGCCCGGAAAGTGCGATGGCAGGTATGGTGCTTATAACGCAAGCTATTGTCTCGTGCCTCATCGCTATCTTTGCACAATTCGATCAATCGGTACCAACAATAGTAAACGCTGCGATTATTCCACTCGCACTACTTGCTGTTTTGTGGATTTGGCTTGGCAGGATATGGTCGGGACAAATAATCGACGGTAAACCACTTACTACGACTGCTAAAATGGTGTTTCTCACCCGTCACATCGGTATAATGCTCCTAGGATTTGCAACACTAATGGCGGTGAAGTTATCATTTTGGCCAATTCTGCCTGCTGTCAGCAGCTGGGACAATAGCACATTCCGTTTTATACTTATGAGTATCGCCTATCCGATACTCATATTGAGCAATGCAAAAATCGCTTCATATTTCCAATCGTTTTCGCTTACGGTGCTTGTGGTCATAAATCTGTTTTGCGCAACGCTTGCCTTCGTTACGAGAATGCCGAACTTCTTCACCAACTATTTCCTGCCCAACATCATATTAATCTCATCCGGATTCATACTCGCCATAGTAGCAATAGCTGTCGTCTTTCAGCTTAAGTATCAATCAAAATAGAAATGAAAACTCTCTATTTTACAAGTAACAATACCGAGCAAAAAACAAAGAGCTTTCTCAAATATATTCATCCTAAAACCATCGATACCAAATTCCGATTTTTACCGAAACAATCCGCCCTGATGATACTCGATATGCAAAAATTTTTTCTTGATGAAATATCACATGCATATATCCCGTCAGCTAAGGCAATAATACCAAACATCAATGCACTCATAAAAGCATACAAACAAATCTCTCAGCCTGTTATTTTGACAAGGCATATAAACACCACGCAAAATGCGCGATTAATGAACAAGTGGTGGAACGACATCCTAACATCAAGTAACCCACTGAGTGAGATTTCATCTGACATAGATTCCCGTAATACCATCATTATTCAAAAATCACAATATGATGCATTTTATGAAACGAATCTGGAAACTCTTCTTCACTCCGAAGGTATAACCCAGCTTATCATTACAGGTGTAATGACAAATCTCTGCTGTGAAACAACAGCACGGAATGGTTTTATTCGCGGTTTCGAGATTTTCTTTCCCGCAGATGCATCAGCTGCCTATAACGAAAAATTTCATCTCGCTACTCTCTACAATCTCTCTTTCGGATTCGCTGACATTGTAACAACCCAATGGCTGATTGACAGGATACGGAGCAATGAAAGTCAATGAGGTAACAATAGTAGGAGCTGGTCCCGCAGGAATATCAGCTGCTGTTCAGCTAAAACGTTTTGGTATATCAGCTATCGTCTTCGAGCAACACCAGATAGGCGGACTCGTCAGAAATGCAAACAAAATCGAAAACTATCCGGGCTTTCCAACGGGAATAACAGGCATGGAATTCGCTAAACTCCTCGCCGAGCATGTAAAACAAAATTCCCTCGATATCCGATTTGAAAAGGTAATTTCCCTGACCTTCGAAAACGATTTATTTATAACACAAACCACAAATAAGTCATACAAAAGCAAATTCGCAATCGTTGCTTCCGGAACCAAACCGAGGTTATTTAATGATTTCGCTATTCCCGATGAGCTTATACATAAGATTTTCTATGAGGTAGCGGAACTTAATGAGTTACGTAATAAGCAAATTGCCATTATAGGTGCGGGAGATGCTGCCTTCGATTATGCACTGAATCTCGCTCGAGCGAATACGGTTACAATCATCAATCGAAGCTCACAAATCAAAGCCCTCGAAATTCTACAAAAACGTCTCGCAGAAAATCCGAATATTACCTATAAGGAAAATCTCAAACCCCGAAAATTTTTTTCACATAAAAATGGAATTGTAATATTGTGCACCGACAGCAATAATAATGAGCATCGCATTTATGCGGATATTTTGATATTCGCTATTGGTAGAAAACCTAACATTGACTTCGTCTCATCGTCAGCTCAAACAGCCGACGGAATCTTCTTCTGTGGAGATGTAACCAACGACAGATTTCGTCAAATAGCAATAGCTATTGGTGATGGCATAAAGGTTGCTATGAAGATTCACTGCAAATTGAGGCAAAAATGAATTTTACAGTAAAGGCAAAAACAGGTACCGACAAATTAGCCAATGTTTATATTATTGACTTTGGTGATAGCAAACTTATCGAGTGTGTCGAATCAATTGACCCGGCTCTGCCTCGGGAAGAAAAGTGGGTATTGATTATTTCGACAATGTTTGGTTGTCCGGTAGGATGCCTGATGTGCGACGCAGGAGGAGACTATCACGGTAAACTTTCATATCAACAAATGCTTGCTCAGATAGATTTTCTTGTTTCCAAGCGATATCCGAAAGGATCGATTCCAACGAAAAAATTCAAAATCCAATTTGCACGAATGGGTGAACCATCCTTTAATCCCGATGTTATCACGTTGTTGGAAAAATTACCCTCACTCTATAACGCCCCGGGGCTTATGCCCGCTGTCTCCACTATCGCTCCGAAGGGAAGTGAAGCTTTCTTCGAAAAACTCGTGCATATCAAAAATCGGCTATATCCAGCCGGTAAATTTCAGCTTCAATTTTCGATACATTCCACCGATCCTAAAATAAGGAAACGATTAATACCTATCCGGATATGGGCACTTGAGCAAATTGCAGATTATGGCGAAAAATTCTATCGAGCAGGCGATAGAAAAATCACTCTTAATTTCGCACTCGCCAAGAATATTCCTGTTGATGTCAACGTTTTGACAACTACATTTGATTCAAAGAAGTTCCTAATAAAAATCACTCCCGTAAATCCCACACTTACAAGCATAAAAAATAATCTGCAATCCCGTATCGACCCAGCGAATATATCATCAACCGATAAAATCATCGAGAAATTTCAACAGGCAGGTTTTCAGGTGATTGTAAGTATAGGCAATCTTGAAGAAAATAATATAGGAAGCAACTGCGGACAATTCGTCTCACGCTACCTTAATCGTCCATCTATCATAAAAAATGCATATACATATAAACCCCAACCGGTATAACCGGTATGCGAAAATTTTCTACCGCTTTTTTATAAATCCGGTCAAACCAGCTAATAGTAGAAAAATCATCGTTGTGGGCTCCGGTGTAATTTCCACGAGCATATCCTGATATTCGGGGCTGGTCAGCGCTGTCAGATATGCCTGCGGTGCATTTTGTCCGCCTGTCAAGCTGTTAAGCCAATTATTGGCAGTACTCACAATCTCATCATAATGTACCGTTCCCGAACCGGTCTTTACGTAAAACTTACCATTACCCTCTGCAACATTATAATCCGCAGCACTAGCAGGCAAGTCTTCGTAAATAATCTCCCAAATAGCTACATCAAAGGCTGCTGCTGAGGGATTGATTTGGTTATCGAGGTGTGCCCAGGAAGGATTGAAATATCTCGCCCATAATTCACGCAAATACGATTCCTTCCCTATCCACATCGGACCGTAAGGATCAGGTCCCAACATCGGAGGATTGATGTCGTACGTCCCGTACACCCCCTCCGGCGCCCGCTGATACAGATCCATACAGAGACCAAATACCGTTTTACTTCCGTCAGCCCAATGGTTACCCAGACCGGCATCACCGGATTTATCGAATATATATATCCCCGCAGGACCATTAAACGTTGCGTATATGCCCGTGGAAGGATTCATATTACGAATACGCACTTCATCATACCCGCCGTAACCATTGTGCTTTAAGTCAACTACACCCAAAGTGCTCGCAAAACTAACCCCACATACCAACAGAACAATCAATATACTCTCTCTCATTTCTCTACTCCCTTTTTATCAGCAGGCCTGTTGAGCCTAATTGCAAGAATGAAAAACTTGCCTATACAAATTGTTATATTATATATTTCGCCAAAATCCGGAAAATAATTCAGTAATTTTGATGAACAAGATGCAAATATATTTCGTTCTTTTTTCGCTGGTGTTAAGGT
>WFQY01000299.1 GCA_015486815.1 Phycisphaerae bacterium
GAATTGAAATGAGTATAAATCAGCGTCTTTTAGTTCAAACATTATGCGAATTGCTTTACCGGCAAGTTTGCTAACATCTGTACCATGTTTCCAATAAACTGGTCGGGATATTTCATTGCCTATGATTTCCTGACAATCATTAAGACTATATCCTTTGAGTGGATTACCTGATTTGTCTTGCAATTCGACTCGAATCGAACCTGCGGCACTTGTCCAAAAATTAAGTTTAAGCTTGTTACCCTCAAAGCAAATCGGTTTGGTAAGTACACGTCCATAGTCGAAGTCTGCGTGTAGAGATGCAAAACCATCGATACGTAGGATATATCTTCGTATATGAGATGTTGGCTGAGCATAATTTTGGCTGAGATATATGCTCATTTCGTGATTACTGGTTTGTACTATATTCAATGCAGGGTAATTAGTACGTGAGACCCACCTCTCAAGACCAATGCCCGGCCTGATAAAAGAGGAAAGAAACGTTTGATTATATATGTTCGTTCCTGCACGCGTACTTAGCAATACAACATCGGAACAATCTTTGTAATATTTAGGATTTACCCTTATTTTTTTCGCTTGTTCATCGGTGATTACTTGTCTGCCTTCCATAAATCTTACAGCTAATGCTATATAAATATTAGGATTTCGATAATATGGAGCAGTTTGATTTACATAAATATGGTATTTAGGAACACTTTCATCGTTATGGATTATTTTCATAGGCTTGATAGCTGACCAATGAAGAAAGTCGCTACTTGTTGCCCTGCCAATCCATCTGAACCCGTCGATATATTTGTGTTTGAGTCGCTTTCTTCCAATCCATATTCTGCAATAACAAACATACTTTTTTTCTGCTGGCGACCAGAATGCGACATTTTGACTATCAAAGGCAAACCATTTAGGCCTCGGAATTAGAGGATTTTTTTTAATGATTTTCCAATGAATGCCATCGGGCGATACCAAACCTCTGATACCTTTAACCGACGGATCTTTAGGTCTTTGATATATGCCCGCCAGTGCCTTATATCGTTCAGTGGGTTTGCAATTCGGATTGGTATCTATAAATGGGGAAAAGTTATGACTTAAGACGCCTCCAACCAATATTATGTTGTTATGCTTAGTTCCTTTCCATTCATACAGTCCTAAATCGGGTTTTTCCCATTTTATTCCGTCTTTAGACTCGGCAAGACAGGTTACTTGGTCTTCAGTTCCTCCGGTATTTGTTCCGCGGTAATACATTCGATAGAGATTGCCATCTTTAATTACGGTTACATATCCCCCCGAAAAGCGTCCTTCCCATGGTTCGTTAAAATCAAACGCCTTTTCCGCAGGGTGGGGATGATGCATACGAAGTTGGATGTTATCCATTTTTGCGATTAATGTTTTATCAACAAAAGGTTCAAGTTGAGAGCCGATATTAGTTATCGGTTCGGCACATAATAGCATAGTAAGAGATGATATTATTAATGTCTGTATAATTAACGTATTCGCAATACACATAAGTTGATCCTTTCGATGTTTTAATATAATTTCTGTTGACAATTGCAAGAGAAAGTGGTATTCTCAGAGTTGATACTTCGTGGTATCAATTTACATAATCTATGATACTACGTAATTTCAAAATGTCAAGAAAAAAATGAAAAAATTAATAAATCGTAAGGATTTTCGGTGTTATGAAAATGAAGATGCCGGTGAGAATGGTTGACGTTGCCCGTCGGGCAGGCGTATCCGTATCAACTGTGGGGTTGGTGCTTAACAATGCCGGTTCGGGTAGCAGAAGGGTTGGCAAAGAGACAGCTAACAAGGTGCGCCGGATAGCTGAGGAACTTAATTATACCCCTAATCTTGCAGCTCAACAGCTAATAAAAAACAAAAGCGCAATTATCGGTGTCTTGATGGACCCGCGACCATCGGAAGAAAACAGCATAAGACTTTCGGAAATAGAATCGCGAGCGAGGGAATTGGGTTATCATCTATTGGTAATGCACGAGCAGCCTCGCCCCGAGCACGTTCGCGAATGTATAAACGAACTACTTGGACGTGGAATTGACGGGTTGATTTGTGTACACCACGTCTATCCGCATCAGCCTGCTATGGTAGCTAAACTTGTGTCCGCTCATATAGGTAATGTTATCTTTTATCTTTATTGATGAGCCTGCATTGGAAAATGCCAGCTATGTCGGTGCTGACTATGTCGAAGGCAACCGCCAAGCTGTGCAATATCTGCTCGATAAGGGAAGAAACAGAATAGGACTCGTTCTTACTGATATAGAATGGTATAGTGGCCCGCGGGTAAAACGGGGATATATCGAGGGATTAAAGCAGCAGGGTATCGAAGCGGATGAAAATCTTATCTGGATAAGCAATCAGGATGTTTACTCCGACTTGGTGCATATAAGTCCGGAAATAGCAAATCAGGTTATTGATAAGCTGATTGTCGAACAGCAGGCAGACGCTCTTATCGCAAGCGATGATTATCTTGCTGCTCAGATTATAAATTGTCTGAACGAGCGCGGATATAAAATTCCCGATGATGTAGCGATTGTCGGAAACGGCAACAGGCAGATTGCAAATTATACCAGACCTATGCTGACAACGATTGATTTTAAGATTAATGTGGTAGCTCAGCGTGCGGTGGATTTGCTGATAAAAAAGATAAGTAACGAAAGAAAATATAAATCCGTCGATCAGGTTATGATAGCACCGGAATTGGTTATAAGAAAGTCAGCATAATATAACCGGAGAATGAGTATGGATACTAAAACGAAAAAAACGTTTACTTTGATAGAACTTTTGGTCGTAGTGGCAATTATAGCTGTACTTATTAGTATTCTTCTGCCTGCATTATCTACCGCTCGTCAGCTTGCTCAAGGATTGAATTGCCTAAATCAGCTTCGTCAGGTTGGTATTGCAACTCAAGAGTATGTTTCAGACAACAATATGGTTTTATTCCTCAATACTGTGGGTTATCCGTCAACTACCGCTTGGAGGCGATGGATGCAAGCTCTAATACCAACATATCTAAATAATTATGATATTGTCAGATGTCCGTATTATCCACCATATAAGGTAAATACCGATTTCGTAAATGGCAATTGGAGATGGTATGCGTACGGAATCACCAACAATGCGGATTATGTATATTATCAAGATAATGCTTTCAAGGTAAATGTAGTTTCGGGAACAGGGTCGGAGAATCTTATATATACTCTCAGAATGCAAAAGCTAACAGAGCCGTCTAAATGTATAATGCATATCGATAGTATTGATGTGTTTACAATGAAGCAACGGTCAACGGTGTTTTCTCGTCAAGCAGGGGGTGCATACGTTCATATGAGACATTTGAAAAGGGCAAATGCCGATTTTGCCGATGGACATGCGGAAATGCTTGATAAAGATGAATTAAGCAGAGATGGCTATAGCTGCCCTTATCCTTGGGAGTAAC
>WFQY01000300.1 GCA_015486815.1 Phycisphaerae bacterium
GCAGAACCGATGGACGGACCAATTTGCAAAACGCTAAGCTGCAAGGCTGAAGAATATAAAACAAATATAGTTGCCACACTGCACATACTGGATAAGGGCCTAAAATATGATTCTGCTGTTATATTTGACCGTCAGGGTAAAATAGTTGGTAGATATGACAAAACCCACCTGACCAAAATGGAGAAGGAGCAATTCGGTCTTACCTCCGGAGATGGTCTGCCCGTTTTTGATTTGGATATTGGCAAAGTTGGCGTGAGTATATGCGCCGATATGCTCTTTCCTGAGTTGGCCCGTTGCCTTGCTCTCGCTGGATGTGAACTTATCGTCTTTCCTCATCAGCAGGCGGAGCCATCTTTAGAATTTGAGAGGCTCATGGTGCAAAGCCGTGCTCAGGATAACTGTGTTTATGTAGTTTGCTGCACCTTTGCTGCCCGCGATGAACGGGAGTATTATCCGAATTGGATTATCGCACCGGACGGTAAAATTATAGCTGAAGGCCCAGCAGGTGAGGGCATGACCGAGCTGGATATTGATATTCATGCGAAGGTCAAGCTGCAGAATTATATTGAATTGGGTGAAGTTGACCTGTGGAATATACACCGGAAATACCGCCGCCCTGAATTATACACAATATTGACGAAGTCATAGACCAATGCTGCAGAACTGCATAAACAATCCCGTTCCGATCGACGCGATAGAATTTCTGTGGGGTAATATGCCGGTGGACTGCCATTTTAGTTATGGCGATGTAAGTACTTTTCCATTTACACTTATCAAACTTATATCAGGAGAGTTTGAAGGATGGGGTGAAGTACTCCTCCATTCAAATGATCATTTTTTCGATTTTGCCGCTGGACTTCTCGGCCGGGATGCTCGCCTATTGGATGAAATGCTGAATGAACTTTTGGATATTGAATCCGAAGATAAATACCTTGCGGAATTGCTTTCACTCTCGGGCTATGACCTGATGTCAAATGTCTCTAATTTGCCTGTTGCAAATCTGTTAGGGGGTGCAAAGAGGAAGGTGATTCCACTGATGCCATGCTTATTCCCGACCGGTCCGGAAGATGGTGCCGCGAAGGCTGAAAAATATGTCCGACAGGGATTCAAATTTTTGAAAATGAAACTGTTAGCCCAGCCGCTGCAGGACCTGGATACTGTCAAGCAAATAAGAAAAACCATTAACAGGGACATTGTTTTGCAAGGCGACGCTAATCTTGGGTATAGTTCGCAGGACCTTCATGATGGAATTTTAGCAAAACTATATGACGCGGGTCTCGACATCATCGAGGACCCTTTTGACGGAAACGCGGATGATTATTTATCACAGAAAAAGCCCGGAAATCCCAAGCTTATGATAGATGAACCCGCTCGAAGAGACGAGACGCTAAAGAAATACCTCGAAAAAAACGCAGTGGATTTTGTGAATCTTCATCCCTGCCAGCAGGGCACACTGACTCATGCCATTCTCAGAGACAAGATGAGTGAGTCGTTCGGAGTCAAAACGGTAGTTGGTGGAACGGGATTTACCGGAACAGCGACGATCCTTTACCAACAACTCGCTTCTTGCATCGGGACTTCTGCTCCCTGCGGTGAATTGGGCGGACACTTCGACCACGGAATGCCGGCATCCTCCTGCGAACCGCTAATCATTGAGAATGGTACAATAAAACTTGACCCTGAGGAAAAGATTATCATTAAACCGGATATTGAAAACCTGAAACCATATTTGATTGGCAAAAAACAAATTTCAGGATAGCAAAAAACCTGAACAGCGAAGGAAACGAAAATGATTAGACTGGGAGTAATTGGACATGGCGGACGTATCAGTAGTGTAATTAAGAACTGTTTACGTGAAGTGGAACCGGATATTAGAGTCGTAGGAATTATTGACCCCGATGAAGCTGGTGCAAGGTCTCGCCTGGATGATTGTGATAAAAACGACGTCATCTTTTACGACAATCTCGACGAGATGATGAAAAACGCAAAACCCGACGCATTGGCTATCGGAACCAGGTGCAATTTGCATACACCTTACGCAATAGAAGCCTCAAAGTATGATATACCCCTCTATCTGGAAAAACCAGTCGCAATCAATATGGAGCAGGCACTATCCCTCGAAAAGGCATTCCAAAACTCCAAATGCCAGGTAGTAGTAAGCTTCCCGCTGAGAGTATCTCCTCTTTGCCTATTGGCGAAAGAATACATCCAAAAAGGGTCTATCGGTGTTCCCGTGCACATCTGTGCCCTGAATTACGTACCATACGGAGCTGTTTACTGGGAGCATGAATACCGGAATTATGAAATAACACAGGGACTGTTCCTGCAAAAGGCAACCCACGATTTAGATTACATGAGTTTCCTCATGGACTCGCCGATTATACGGGTAGCAGCAATGGCGACGGTAGGACAAGTCTTTGGCGGAACTAAACCGTCGGGGTTGGTCTGTTCAAAATGTAACGAAGCAAAGACCTGCCTCGAAAGTCCTGAAAACCGAAAACGCAATGGTTCAGGATGGCACACAGACGACCATCCATGCGTATTCAGCTCCGACTGCGGCTCACCTGCCACAGGTACCAACGAAGACGCATCCAGTGCTCTGCTGGAATTTGCATCTGGTGCCCATGGAGTTTACACGCAGGTATTTTTCTCCCGAAGAGATGCCCAAAAACGCGGTGCGATCATTAGCGGCTACCTCGGAACACTCGACTTTGATTGGTACCCAAATGATATGAAATACATCCGCCATCATGCCTCATTCACCGATACCATAAAAGCGGGGGAGGGACTAAGCCATTTCGGCGGAGACACGGAATTAGCACACGATTTTATTGACCTTATCCGCGGTGAGGGCAAATCCCGAACTGGAATACAAACGGGGCTGCAAAGTGTTTATGCCTGTCTCGCAGCCAAGCAATCCCTTGAGAATGGGCAATTTGTAAACGTAAGGCAACTCGGAGAATAAAACAACTTCAGGAAATAAATTTTAAGAGGAATTCTAAAATGCAAACCACCAAACCAAACAATGATACTATCGAAGTACGAAATCCGAAAACGTTTAAAACGGACAAAATCCCAGCGCAAAGAATCCCTATAGGCCAGCCCGGTGATTACAAACCCTGTATTGAAAAACTGCCGGATAACGAGAAAAAAGATAGCGTAACCCATCTCAAAACTCATTGACACTCTGGATTAGGAGTAAAAACCTGATTTCCTGATAATATCGATTTTACCTGCGGATGTTCGTACGATTTTGTATTTTAAGCTCGCGATTTTCTCTCGCCAGTCACTTTGGTAAGTTTTGCACGGAAACGGAACTTTGCCCGCCCAGTCAAAGTATTCGCCTATCATATTGAACGAATGACACGCACCAGCTGTTCCGTTGATATTGCTACGCGGTGTTTTGGATTCGCCACAAATTTTTGCCCCGCACCATTGAATTGGTTTTGTCCCGCTATGATATGAACTGAACGCTCCGTCGGGTTTATAGTGATATTTGTAGATATGATCGAGAATCGAAACAAGCGTATCTTCAAGTTCATCTTTTCGATAGTCTGACGCCTCAATGCACAGCACGCACATCTCCATTACGTTTCGCGGAATGCACATATCATCGCCTTCCGCATAAAAGCTTTCGTCTTTATGATGTTCGATGCATGAGTCAGCTAACTTTTCTAAGTGCGGAATTTCCATCCCGAGACAGAAAAAGAATCGCCCCAGCACCTTTAACGTGCCCGATATCTGTTCGTATAACGGAATGCTCGACTTTCCCCACATCCCCGTTTCGGGATTTTGTTTTGACATGATGAATTCAATCATCTCGCAGGTATAAGGGATATATTCTTCGTGCCCGTCGTTAATGAGATAGAAAAAATCGCGAACAAGACCAGCTGAATGCGAACCTATCCCCCAGGGTTTATCCCAATTTCCTGTCTTGATATACTCGAACGCTTTTGGCGGATTCGGTTTCTCCGTCCCGCCTGCTTCGGTAAACGGATATTTAAATTCAGCTCCAAATCTTTTGAGTAAGCCCTCTGCGTATTTTGTAACAGCTGCTCGAAAGTTTCGATATTCCCGTTCATTTTCGGGCTCTCGAAATCGCGGGTCGAGATAAGGGTCAATGACTAAGCCGGTTTCCTTATCTTGTGCATTTTGGACGTATTCTATGATTTTTTGTTCTTTGTCTTTATCGTAATCGGGCAACTCAAATCTGCTTTTTCCGAGCCCACCTTCAAAAATGGCAAATCCGTGGCTTGTCGCTGGAATAGTGAACGGAATTTCCGAGTCAATACAATCTTTTAGCATACTGGTTTGTCTATCAGCCCTTGATGCGATCCATTTGCCAATACTTTCGTGAACTTCAAACAGCCATTTGGGAATTTTCTCACTGACCATTCTGATTCACCTCCATCATATTGATTAACTTTATCCGCATCTGTTCCGCTAATTTCGTATCATTTGTATCGGAACAAGCTGTCTTCACAAACGCATTTATTTGTTTCAACTTTGCCGGGGCATTTGCGAATCTCTGCTCTGCCAGTTTAAGCAATCGATAGTCCTGCACGCCCGAATACCACGCCTCCCACCGCCTGCTCGTTACCGGCGCATCTCCGTAACTGTTAAACATCGGATAATACACACTGCCAACCCTGTCCCCCCGATGCTTCCAGAAACAGCAACCTTGCAATTTGTATTTATACGCCCACCAGAATTTCAGCCTGAACTTCCAGTAAGGCGATTCTGCCCGCTGATTATATCCACAATCGTAAAACCAGATAGGCTTACCTGTTGAACGCAAAAAGGCCAGCCTCCCGTCTTTCTCCACACGTCCGCTCATAAAATCACCGGTAAACAAATCCCAGACATCCACATAC
>WFQY01000301.1 GCA_015486815.1 Phycisphaerae bacterium
ATATAAATGTAATATGTTGCTATGAAAAAAAATGAAGAAAAACAACTTGATTTTCCGTGGTCTCAACGGAACGACACACAAGCTGAACGAGCGAAACCGTCTACGGTCTATGTCGGATACATAGCACAAATCGCTGTCGATGCTCCACTCGATAAAATTTATAGTTATAGCGTGCCCGATGAACTTGCTGAAACACTTAAACCCGGTATGATGGTCGAAGTGCCGATAGGTCGATCGGAACGAAAATACAAGGGATTTTGCCTGAAAATTTCAAAATCCAAATGGAAGGGCACTCTCAAACCCATCATCCGAATAATCGATGAGCGAACTTTATTTGACGAAAAGATTGCAGAACTTACCGATTGGCTTAGCAAATATTACGTCTGTCCACCGGGCTTAGCTATCAGTTGTGCTATACCCGCTTCCGTCAAAAAAACAGTCAAATCAACCCGCATAAAACCGTATATCATATCCCGACCTTATAGAGAGCCGACATTTCAGCTAAATGACGACCAAGAAAAAGCCCTGATGTATATTAATCGTTTAGTAAATAATAAAAAATTTGAAACTGTTCTTTTGCACGGTGTAACCGCTTCCGGAAAAACGGAAATATATATAAGAGCTATTCGAAATTTGATGAAGGTAGGTAGGGGGGCAATATACCTTGTACCTGAAATCGCACTTACCGCTCAGATGATTTATAGGCTTGCGGAACGATTTGAAAATATCGCAGTCCTACACAGCGGATTAACCGAAGCTCAAAGACGTGCTACTTGGCAGGCGATATCCGAAGGAAAAATATCTCTCGTAATCGGAACCCGCTCTGCGGTTTTCGCACCGGTAAAGAATCTCGGACTGATAGTTATTGACGAAGAGCAGGAGCCAAGTTTCAAAAATATCCAATCGCCACGCTATAATACTCGTGACCTTGCGGTAAAACGAGCTCAGCTTGAAAATATTCCTATAATTCTCGGCTCAGCTACTCCCTCGCTCGAAACATATTATAATAGCCAACATCGTTCAGGATGGCATTATCTTTGGCTACCAAAACGTATAGCTGACCTGCCTCTTCCCGACGTTGCACTCGTCGATATGTATCAGGAGCATAAAGAGCGTAAAGGAGTGCATCTGTTAAGCAGATTATTAGAAGCGAAAATCAATGAAACTCTACACGCTGGCAAACAAATTATATTACTGCTAAACCGAAGGGGGCATTCAGGCTATGTCTTTTGTCCGCGGTGCGGATATGTCGTTCACTGTCCGAACTGCAAGACGCGAATGGTATATCATAAATCAGCCAATCGTCTGCTCTGCCATCATTGTAGCATAAAATTACCAGTACCGGAAAAGTGCGACAGGTGTGGCGGAACTATGAATAAATTCGGAATTGGCACACAGCGGCTTGAGGAAGAATTAGAGAGAAAATTTCCGGGCGTTAAGCTCGTACGGATGGATACCGATTCGATGAAGCGGACGGATAATTACGAAAAAACATTATCGGACTTTGCAAATGGTGATATGAATATTTTATTAGGAACACAAATGATAGCTAAGGGGCTTGATTTTCCGAACGTCTCGCTGGTTGGCGTTATATGTGCGGATATTGCGTTGTCAATGCCTGACTTCCGAGCTGGTGAAAGGACATTTCAGTTGCTTGCTCAGGTTGCAGGTAGAGCAGGCAGAGCTGACCACGCTGGTTCGGTCGTCGTACAGAGTTATAATCTCAGCGACCCCGCAATACAATCCGCTTTGAATCACGATTATCATCAATTTGCGAAAAAAGAGATGTATCTTCGCAAGAAGCTTTCACTGCCACCATTTAGCAGACTTACAAGAATTATCATCCAACATACTCGAATGACGGCTGCACAGAACATTGCACGTCAGCTAGCGCAGCAGTTTCAGGAATATGCCGAAAAGTATAAGGATATTTCCGTAATAGGGCCTAACCCTGCGGTTATTACAAGGCTTAGGGGTAAATATCGGTTTCAAATCTTGATTCGATGCCCGTCAGCTTCGGTAATGATGGACTTTTTCACAAAACTCAGAAATTCCAGCGAGATTAATCTCTTTCGGAAAGAAGTGATAATTGATGTCGATCCGGTAGATTTACTATAATTCAAATCGGCTTAAACTTCTGTCTTTCATAAGCTATAGAAGAAAACGCCGAAATATAACGTCCGATAATATCTATTATGTTGCGCAAGGTGTTTCTCCGTTAAAACCCGCTTTTTCTCACAAAACGCTTGACGGGCTGACGTTAAATGTGAAAATATCCAAAATAGTCGTCTGTTTATAAATTATAAAGGAACCATAAAATGCATCTCAACAAGACAGAACAAAAATTGATGGCTTATATGAATTCTCTCGAAATTATAGACGGCCACGAACATCTCCCGCCTGAAAGCGAAAGAGTAAATACGCCACAGGATGTCTTTACCCTCGTTGGTCATTATACCAGACACGATTTATTCTCTGCCGGTATGGATTGGGAAACAGGATTCGACAATCTCTACGAAGCTTTTATAGAGAGACCTGTTTACAAAAGTCTTTTCGACCAATCAATTCCTCTTGAAAAGCGCTGGCAGACATTAAAGCCATATTGGGAACGGATAAAATTCGGTTCTTATGCACGAGCTGCTCTGATAACAGCTAAGAAGGTTTACGGTTTTGATGATATAAATGATGATACATATAAACCGCTTTCCGAAGCTATCGCACAGGCAAATAAGCCCGGAATATACGAACGAACATTATGTGGTATGTGTAAGATAAAAGCATCGCTTACTCAATGTGGCAGAATTGTCCACGATAAACCGCTCGTTCCGGTGATGCCCGGCTTTCCTTTCGCTGATATTGCGTCTCGAAAGCAAATTGAAGATATAGCTAAAAATTATTTTGATGAACTTCCCCAAAATCTTGAAGCATACGTAAGTTGTCTTAAAAAACTTTATGTAAAATGGAAGTCCGA
>WFQY01000302.1 GCA_015486815.1 Phycisphaerae bacterium
GAATATTTATCTTTAAGTTTGCCAAGCTCGTTTATCATCACTTGTCCTACTCTCGCTGAATTTTCGACAAGATTTTCTTCCAGTATGATTTCGATATTCGCAAGAGCAGCTGAACAGCAAACGGGATTGCCCGTATGCGTACTTGTCATCGAGCCCGGTGGATATTGATTCATAATTTCAGCCCGACCGATAACCGCTGATATGGGCAGCGAACTTGAAATGCCCTTACCGCAGGTAAACAAATCAGGCGTAACGCCATAATATTCAAATCCCCAAAAAGTGCCACATCGACCGAAGCCAGCTTGTACCTCATCGAAGATAAGCAGGGCGTTATGCTTATCGCACCATTGCCTTACTTTTTGGAAATATTCAGGCGGAGCGAAGTCGGCGCCACCACCCTGATAGGTTTCGGAGATGACAGCTGCCACCGAATCGGGATCGATACCCTTTTCTTTAAGTGTCTTTTCAAACAATTCGAAACTTACATCTTTCGTTCTAAAGCCGTCGGGAAACGGCACCTGTACAAACCCCGGGTCGAGATTTCCGATCCAGCTTTTAAGCTCCGGAATTCCGCCTGCCTGCTGAGAGCCTAACGTTCTGCCGTGAAATGCACGTTCAAACGAAACGATAGTTACTTTTTTCTCACCGCCGATTTTTTGTCCTCGCGTTCTGCTGAGCTTGACTGCGCACTCGACGGCTTCCGAGCCGGTAGATAACAGAAAGACCTTATCAAGTCCTTCCGGAGCGAGCTCGACCAGTTTAGCTGCGAGCTTGGCACGCGCTTCATTCGGAAAGCAATAGCTGGTAAGCATACCTTGCTGAGCCTGTTTGACGATTGCATCGATAATCTTCTTCCGTCCGTGGCCAGCATTTGTGATAAGCACGCCTGAGCTGAAATCAAGCCATTTATTGCCCCATTTATCATATACGTTTATCCGATCAGCGTGATCCCAAAGAACAGGCGGCTGGCCTTCCATACAATGGGGCTCAGCTTTACGGAGCGTCTCCAATATGGGAAGCGACTCCGGTACCGGAATTTTCGTAACGATTCTACGATATTTTGTTTCTACTTTTTCTACTTCACGCGGTTCAAGGGGAAAAACTTTACTTGCCATATATAAACTCCTGTTATAAACAAATTACCATTTTGGTTGTTCTTTTGTCAGACAAATTGACTTTACAACTTGGGGATATTGTTTGTTAAATGTTTCGTATTGATTTCCCGATACGAGGAAAAACAGCTGAAGTACTTCACCATTTTTCATTTCGATGAATATGTTAAAGACATAATTGTTTTTTGTAGTTTTGAAAATCACCTCATACGCATTCGCTTGCACTGCTCCGATTTTTAAAGGTCTTTGTGAAACAACTTCTTTAAGTGTATTATCAAAACGATCTTCATTTATCATATATGCTGCAAACGATGCGACATCGGGAAACTTTTTGGTAACCGTGCTCATCGGACAAAATTTCGCTACTCCCCAATTATTTTCTTTATCGCCTTTTTTGTAATATTGGTTATCGACAACGCTATCAACAGTCCAGCCTGCTGGCAGATTCATCGTAAAACCGGTTTCCGGTATCTTAACTTTTTTGCTACTGATTCCCGAGTTATCTTTTCCGCAGCCGACTATCGCAGAAATAGCTACGGTGATAATACACACTCTACATAATGTTCTGGTCATAAATGTTTCCTCCGTCGCACATTTATTGTTTTTAGCATATTCGCTTTCGGACGAGATATCAAGAGAGAGTGATAGGATTTACCGCCAATTCAATAGTATTTTTGAAAATTGACCTATTCCGCCACTTTTTTCAGAGCGGTAATAGCTTCTTCTCTGCCGGGGTAAATATCAAACAGGCGCGATAGCTGCATCAGCTCGAATACCTGCTTTACCGGTGCTGTCAAACTGCACAAAACCACCTCGCCACCTTTCATCCGTACACGTTTTAATATAACCAACAGAAGATTGATTGTGGTGGTAGCAACGAATTCTACATTGCCGAGATCGATAACAAGATATTTACAGCCTGGGGATTGTATCTTTTCCTTAAACGTAACAAGAAATTTGTCGATAGTTTCCAGATTGGATATTTCCTTGCAGGCAAATTGAGCGATGGTAATTCCATCAATATCTTCAAATATTATTTCATCCGATTTCGGCGTATTCATTTTATCTTATCCTCGCTTAAAATAACCAACGTTTTGCAATTATATTTCCGGTGTTAACGCTGCATCTATCGCTTCTTGAGTGGTCTTATAGAAATTAAATATCTGGTCGAGTCGAGTTAATTTGAAGATTTTCCTCAGCTCTTTTTTCAATCCGCACAAACCGAGCCAACCCGATCTATCAGCCAATTTTTTGTGTAGTTTCAACATCATTCCGAGCGTCTGACTGGAAAGAAACCTCACCGATGAAAAATCGAGTATCATATATCGGCAACCTTCTTTGTCTATCAGATTTTCCAACTCTTTTGATATGTGCTGAATCTGTTGCGTATCCATAATAGCGGTATCTATGAAATTTACAACGGTAACTTTGCCTACCTTTTTGGTTATTATTCTCGAAGTGATTGCCATCAGATTGTAACCTCAAAACTAAAAAACAAATTCACGCCATCCGATAATAAGGATACCATCTATCCCGCCGATGAGCAATTAGTTTATCGGAAAAGATTTCAATTTCCTTTTTCTATCGCTTGGTGCTGTTAGGTCGATATGGCTGAATTGTAACGTATAAGATGCCATCGCGAGCTTTCAGTGATGTTATCCTAAAATCGTAATCGCTATTGGGAAATTTGAAATGATTAGGAATCTTCCTCGTAAGCAGAATATCACCGAAATTTTCTATATACTTGTCTGCTTTTTTAGAAAATTTTTTCATATAGCGTTCGATTACGCTCTGCGGAACAGGCCAAAGCCCGACTTTTGCCTGCAGCTTATCAATTACCAACACATCACCGTCAGCTGTAATTTTTATAATCAAACTTGCGAATAATTTTTTCCCCTTCTTTTCTATAATTGCACCGATTTTCATTTCATCATTGTCAAGCTGAACTGCTGGATTGACAATATTTTTTGGTATCATCTCTTTTAATTCCGGAGCTATCAAATCCAAGCCGGCAAGAAAACGATTTATTTGCTTAGCTGAGATTTTAAGCTCAAATGTATTAGGCCGTTGCATTTTATTGTTAAATTCGCGGGAAATGGCTGTTACTTCGTCGGTAATTTCCTGTTGCTCTTCTACGCTGACATTCTCGGGCTGATACCAATCGGGAACATAAATCAAGCTCATATACCCGATGAGGAGTAAATTCACTACAAGAATAGCAGCTAATATCAAGGTGATTTTGCTTCTGATTTTCATAGCAGAGGTTCTTCTCCGGGATAAACGGAATTGCCATAGCTATCGTACGCTACGATAACGGGGAAGTCTTCAACGATAAGCTTATGAATAGCTTCTGTTCCGAGGTCTTCATACGCTATGATTTTTGCCTGTTTGATTGATTTTGCCAATAGCGCCCCAAGTCCGCCGATCGCTGAAAAATGGACAGCAAAAAATTTTTTCAATGCTTCACGCACCTGCATATTTCTATATCCCTTGCCTATCATCGCACGTAAGCCTGCTTCGATAAGTTTGGGTGAATAGCTATCCATTCGCGATGAAGTCGTAGGACCTATCGCCCCGATAGGTCTGCCCGGTCGGCCTGGCGTCGGGCCTGCGAAGTATATCGTCTCACCGGCGAGGTCAACGGGTAATTTTTTTCCCGCATCTATCAATTTGCAGAGCCTTTTATGTGCAGCATCGCGAGCAGTAAACATTCTGCCCGTTAGCAGTACCTCATCGCCTGCGTTCAACGATTTTACATCTTCTTCGCTTAATGGTAGGGTTATTTTCCTTATGGTTTGCATCGTAAAAATCCTACGAAGAAAACTTCTCCGCCAATTCAATCGCTCGTAGCTGACCCTTAGCTTTGTTTATTGTTTCCTGATATTCATTTTCGGGTACGCTGTCCGCAACGATACCCGCTCCGACCTGAGAGTAAGCGATCTTTCCTTGAATAATAAGTGTCCGTAAAGCGATACATGTATCCATATTGCCGGAAAAATCAAAATAGCCAACAGCTCCCGCATAAGGGCCTCGGCGTGTAGGTTCAAATTCGTCGATGATTTCCATCGCACGTACTTTCGGCGCCCCGCTTACGGTACCAACAGGCAGCGTCGCACGTAAAGCATCGAATGCAGTCTTGCCAGCTGCCAGTTTGCCCTGTACATTCGAACTTATATGCATAACGTGGCTATATCGCTCTACCGTCATAACCTCTGTCAACTTTACCGAGCCAAGCTCCGCTACCTTACCGACATCGTTTCTGCCTAAATCGACAAGCATAACGTGCTCCGCTCGTTCTTTGGGGTCAGCTAACAAATCTTTCTCGAGTGCCAAATCTTCTTCTTCGGTCTTGCCTCGTTTTCTCGTACCGGCTAAGGGACGATTGGTGATAATTCCGTCTTCTACGCGACACATAACTTCGGGAGAAGCGCCGACGAGCGTACAAGCGGGCGTCTTCAAATGAAACATAAACGGCGACGGATTGACGACACGCAACGCACGATATATATCGAACGGGTCAGCTGACGTTTGCACCGCGAGTCGCTGCGAAAGAACCACCTGAAAAATATCACCTGCGAATATATATTCCTTACACCGTTCGACAGCTTGCTCAAAATCTTCGCGTTTGAAGTTACTTGTAAAATTCAATTTGGGTTCGCCTGCGGGCGATATTTGAGCAGGTGTAAACTCGATTTGCTGCGATAGTTTTTGCACCAATCTTTCTATTCGCTGAACAGCTTTATCGTAAATTTGTTTTGTGCTGTCAGTATCATCGATGAAGGCATTACTTACGATTTTTACCGTTTTGCTTACATGGTCGAAGATAATCATATTCTGATAAAGCCCGAAACATAAATCGGGAATATTCCTATCGTCAACGGGTGCATCGGGTAGATATTCATAATATCGCACCATATCATAGCCAGCGTAGCCTACCAGTCCGCCTAAAAATCGCGGCAGATCGGAATGATGAATCGCACGATAATTTCCGAAAAGCTTTTCGAGCACCTTTAACGGGTCGGGGTTTTCGCTTCTTATTACACTATCGGGTCTGGTAATTTGTATTTGAGTACCCTTCGCTTGAAATATCATCAGCGGGTCGCAGGAAAGAAATGAATATCGTGCGATTTTCTCTCCGCCTACGACACTCTCGAGCAGAAACGAATGAGTGGAATCGGCGACAATCCGACCATAAGCGCTTACGGGCGTAAGATTATCCGAGAGTATCTGACAGTATATCGGAACGACATTAGCTGACGCTGACAATTTGCAAAATGTCTCATAATCGGGATAGAGTTCTAACGTGCCCATATTATTAATTTCTTTCGCCTAAAAATATACTTATGATACTCAAACTGACCGATGTAAATACTGTTTTTGCGTAACTCTTTATTTACCAATAATTATACATAAGCTGTTATTCCCGCGAAAGCGGGAATCCATATTCTCATCGACCAAATGGATTCCGTCCGCCTCAGGCGGACTTCGCTTCGTGCGGAATGACGCGGTGAGAATAAATAGACCTACATCCAATCGGTCAGTTTGAGTTACTATAGCTCATAAGTTTATACTTTTGCAGAAAGATTTGCAACTAATTTGCGAGTATCGCCGGCAATTGCAAGTTCTTCATTGGTGGGAATAACGAGTATTTGTATTTTACTGTCGGGCAGATGTACGGGTACGCCTTCGGGTTTGAGCTTTAATGAACTATTTGCTTTTGTGTCCAGCTTTATACCCAAATGTTCGAGGTTTTCCAATATCATTTCTCTCATCCGCCAGGCATTTTCGCCTATTCCACCGGTAAAGATGATAGCGTCTGGCTGGCTTGTGTCTGTCAGATATGCACCTAAATATTTTCTTACGCGCCGCGCAAATATCTGTGTTGCAAGTTTGGCACGTTCGTTTCCATTATCCGCTGCTTCGAATATATCACGCATATCACGAGATACGCCCGAGATGCCCAAGAGTCCGCTTTTCTTTTCAAGCGATTGACGGACTTCATCAATGCTCATATTTGCGATTCGCATCATATAGAAAACGATAGCGGTATCTATATCGCCACACCTTGTTCCCATTACCAACCCTTCGAGTGGTGTAAGACCCATTGTCGTATTAACCGCTTTTCCCTGTTTGATAGCTGCCATCGACGCGCCGTTGCCGAGGTGCATAGTTATCAGATTGCATTCATCGAAGTTCTTGCAGAGCAATTTAGCTGCCTGTTGAGATACGTATTTATGCGACGTGCCGTGAAAGCCATAGCGTCTCACTCGATATTTTTCGTACCATTCATAAGGCAGAGCGTAAAGATAGGAATCGGGTTTGAGTGTACTGAAAAAAGCGGTATCAAAAACAGCTACCTGTGGTACATTCGGGAAAATTTCCTGACTTGCTTTTATACCTTCCAAATTAGCGGGATTATGAAGCGGAGCAAGCTCACAGCAGCGGTCTATTTGTGCGATTACTTTTTCATCAACAATGACACTTTCGCGAAACTCCTCAGCTCCGTGGACAACTCGATGTCCGACGCCGGCGAGATCTCCTTTTAGCAAACCGCTTGTGCGCAGATGATCTGCTATTTCGGATATGCCACTACGATAGTCTTTTATAGACATAGTTTTTTCAATTTTGTCAGCGGTGGAATTATGATGTACTATCGCATCATCGCTACCTATGCGCTCGATGAGTCCACCTGCAAGCTCCTTCGCTTGTGCACCGTCATCGAAACTGAAAAACCGATATTTAATAGACGAACTACCGCAATTGATAACAAGAATCTTCATTGAAAACGCCCTTTACTTACTCAACAACTTTACTGTTTAACTTCCGCAAGTATCTTTTCTATTGCTTCTTTCGAAGCTAATTTGTTTATATCCGCACCTGAAGTATCGACTTTCTTTGCGGTTTTTCTCTGTACCGCTTGTATCGCGGTGATAGCAGCGGCATCTGCAATATCCTGCCAACTACAGCCACGAGACAAATCGTTTACCGGCATATCGAGCCCTTGAAGCACCGGTCCGACAGCTCTTGCATCCGCAAGCCGCTCGGTAAGTTTGTATCCGATATTACCCGCATTCAAATCGGGGAATATTAATACATTCGCTTTACCTGCTACTGGTGAGTCGGGGGCTTTACGCTTACCGATTTCGGGAACGATAGCTGCATCAAGCTGAAGCTCACCGTCGCCTTTGATATCCGGAGCAGCTTCCTTGAATAGTTTGACAGCTTCGATGACTTTGTCCACTAATCGATGCTTAGCTGACCCATAGGTCGAAAAGCTAAGAAACGCGACAAGGGGTTCTACGTGAAGCAATAACTTACAATGGGTTGCAGATGCTATTGCAATATCGACGAGCTGTTTTGAGCTTGGCTCGGGTACACAGCCACCATCCGCAAAGATAAAAGCACCGTTAACGCCAAATTCCTTTTTACGGGTTATCATAAGAAAAAAGCTGGAGACGGTTCGCAAACCTTCTGCTAACCCGACGCAATGAAGAGCTGATTGTATTACTTTCGCAGTTGCAGAGATAGATCCCGCAACCATTCCGTCGCATAGCCCGACCCCTACGAGAGAAGCTCCGAAAAACAGCGGATCTTTGACTATATCAGCTGCCTGTTCTTCGGTAATCCCCTTGTGTTTACGCCTCTCAAAATATCGCTGCGCAAACCATTCTTTTAGAGGGTTTGTTTGTGGGTCGAGTATGACAGCGTCATCGACATTTAGCGAAAGTTCCTTCGCTTTGCTTCGAATTTGCTGCTTTTCGCCCAGCAGAACAATTTGTGCAAGTCCATTGTTCAGTAAATTGTCCGCAGCCTGCAGAACTCTATCGTCGTTGGGTTCAGCCAATACGATAGTCTGCTTGGCTTGGCGGGCACGTTGCCGGATCTCGGCCAAAATCTCCTGCCCGGATGATTCCGACTCGGTGGTTTCCGACTGTCTCTTATA
>WFQY01000303.1 GCA_015486815.1 Phycisphaerae bacterium
ATGCAGCATGACCCGCACCCTCCGATACCTGGGCAGACACACAGGTCTGCCCCTACAGCCAACACTCTACAGCCTACTGCCGACCGACTACGCTTTTCGCTCTTCTCTCCTCGCTTTTCTACTTCCTGCGGATAAGTCCCAATACGCCTATAGCAAGCAGCCCAATAGTCGCCGGCTCTGGGACGATTTCAAGCATTGCATAACCCGGTGCTTGTGAGCCGGGTTTCCACGGACGTACTTTGATGTAATATTTGTCATTTGCCGAGTCATAGTATAGCTGGCTTTGCGATACTTGTGCCCCATCGATAAGCAGATATTCACTGCGATGGGCATCTTCATAATAATATCCCTGTTCGACATAATCGCCCGTATTATTATATCCGTAAGCTTTAACATACGGATAATTTCCGTAACGAACTTCACCTGCTGTTGTCGTTGCAGGATCTGCCGATGAATTTTTCGCTACCAAATCTCTAATACGAGCTTGACCATTGGTTACATTATATACATCGATGATTTTCATTGTTCCGTTATTGGGCGAAGGCTCGGAATCAGCGTTAGCGGGATTGTGATTCCACTGATAGGTAGTATCTTGGATATCCACTATACACCATGAATACCAGCCGGGAATACCCACTGCCATATTGACGGTATAATCGCCGGGGTCAACATCAACCCTGAACCAGATATCCCAGCTAACACCATAAACTACATCGCCATAGAGATCAGTATAAGGGGCTTTGACAGCTCCCCAATCCCTGGCATCACCTGTGCCCGTCGTCGGAGAACCAGAACCTGTAACAAATCCGTAGCCCAACGCTGGGTCATAAGCTGTGTCCTTCGTTACGCTGGTATAGCCAGCTGCTGTCCTTATCGTTTCACCTGCACGATTCGCATCAAAGTCAAATTTGTAGGTTGACCCCATAGCAATACCGGAAATCACCAATAACCCAATTGTCAATACACTTTTCTTCAACATTTTCAGTACTCCTTAAAAAATAGACCCTAAACTTTAGTTAAAACAACCGAATGAATTTTTATTCGATTGTTCCCAATTACCAAAATTCAAAATCTTTACTTTCCATTGTTCCTTCTCCTTCCGAAACAAGACTCTCTTCTCTTTTCAATTCACAATCCACAATCTCTTCACCGCCTACTGTCAACTGCCTACCGACTACATCTTTTTCTCTCCTCACTCCTCACTCTTCTCTTTTCTCTCTTCGCTCTTCTCTCTTCCTACGCTGTTGCTCTGATTTTCAGTTCGCAAGGCACCATAATCGTTTCGGGCTTATTGTTATTTGGGTTTTCTATCAGATTTATCAGCATCTTAACCGCGTTTGTCGCAAGCTGTTTGACCGGCTGAGCTATTGTCGTTACCGGCGGTACTATCAATCTGGTAGCGGTTATATCATCAAATCCTATCACTGCAAGTTCGTCGGGTATTTTAATGCCAAGCTGATTTGCGATTGAGACCGTTTGAATAGCGACAAGGTCGTTGTAGCAGATAATTGCGCAACGCTGACGATGCGATAGAAAAAATTCCTTTATTCGGTCAGCTAACTGCTGAATTTTCTCATCCGAGCCCATCATTGCTGACGAGAGAATATTTTTGAATAGCTTTTGTATATTGCTATTATTTTTTATGCTCACAGCGTTTAGCCCTTCGATTAGGCCGAGATACCTCGGATCTTTACGCATGTCCTTGTCCGGCATATCTTTCCAGAAGGCATAAATCTTATCGTATCCGCGATTAGCGAGATATTTGACAGCGTCTATGTACGCCTGTTTTTTATCGCTGTTGACCTGCCAGCAGGGAAAGCTAAGGTTTGCCTCTAAGAACACGATCGGTAGATCGGATTTCAATTTCGTAAGTTTTCTGATTTGATGCTCCGGATACGGATCAAACGAACCGTATGCAATCAAACCGTCAATTCCGCGCGAGATAAAATCCTGTGCGAGTTCTATCGCCAGCGGTAATTCGCCTTTTGTGTATCCGATATAAATATGATATCCCTTCTCCCTTGCCAAGCGGTCGATAGCAAGGATTTTCGCTGAAGCGACCTCAAGATGATATGCGCTCATAAGCAGGCCTATCGTATAAGTTTTGCCTTCGATTAAGCTGCGAGCGAGCAAATTCGGGCGATATCCGAGCTGGTCAGCCAATTTTTTGATGCGCTTTTGTGTGCGTTCGGAAATGGTAGGGTCGTTCCGAAGCGCTCTGCTGACAGTAGCTTGCGTTGTTTTTGCAATTTTCGCAATGTCGTATGTCGTAACAGCCATCTGATTTGAATTCCTCTTATCCCTACGTATTCGAATACTAAATCTATCGTATTCGAATACGTAGATAATGTCAAGGAAATTTCCGGAAAAACTTTAGCTTAAGGATTTATTATTTCTGGTTAGCAATTAGCGAATGTTTGTGAAGAACTTCGGTAGATGTTATTTTTGAGAGTGGGTTATCAGGCGGGTGTATAGGCTGAAGGATGCGATTTTTTTAATTATTTTTGCCATCAGGCGAGCTTGCGGATATTGTCTTTGAGCATAATAAAGCCGGTATCGCAAATAACAGCTATAACCGCCAAGCCTGTCTGTCGGCTGATTCCATTGCCAGCGGTCGATGAGTTTTCTTACCATAGAATATTGCCGACGCTGAAGGTAATATTCAGCAGCTGAGACAAAACTTCCGCTTTGTGCAAAAGCGATAATAGGATTTTTTGCAGGTCTATTTTCGCCAAACGTTGCAAGCTGAGCGTGTGTATAAAACTTTTTAGCTAACTCGGCATTGCCACGTAAGCGGTATAAATCGCCCCATACGATATCAAGCAGTTTTTCCGTCTTGTTCTTAGGCAAGTCCGCTGGTGGTGGGCAGGCTTTCAGTAGCTCTTCGGCGGTGTCGTCTTTACCCATACGGTTTATCAAAATCAAACATGCTCTCGCAGTTAGCCAAACGAAAGCTGAACTCGACGTATCAACACGTTCAGCGAGATTTCGAAGTAGCTTTTCCGCATCAGCATAATTGCCGGTTTCATCTATTATCAAATCGGTAAGCTGATCTGCAATTTTCGTCAGTTTAGCGTAATCTTTTTTCTCAAAACGCTGCGATAGAAGTGCTTTGCGTGCCGCTTCGATTGCCTTTTTGTTTTGGCCAACTATTTGAAAATATTCCATAATAGTTGCTATGTCATTTAATTTCAGACGTGCAAAATCATAGGTTGAAATTATAGGCAGAAACTTTTTCATCTTTACAGGTCGGAGTTTCCAATTTGCGCGATTTCTGCCAATATAGATGCGATTTATTATCATATCGGATTTGTTGCCCGAACGCTTTTGCAATGTAACGGGATATATGCCCTCGCGCAGAAAGACGTGAGAGATTTCCGCACCGAGTCCTACCTGTCCGTCGCCGAAGTCCCAAATATATCGTTCTCTCCGTTGTCTCGCTTTACTTTCTACCGGTAGGGAGACGAATTTGTATTCGAATAGGGTTGTTTTCGGCATATTTGCGTAGTTTTCCTGACGATAGACAAAGTCAGCGGCAATATCTTTTCTATGTTTTTTTAGCTGACCGAGATAGCCTCGAACTATCGGCTGAAAATTGTCTTCTACGAGTATTCTGAAACTACCAGCGGACGGTACCTTCCAAGCAGCGACCGCACCACCTCTGCCTGCGAAATTTACGTGATAAAATGTTAATTTGTGAATGCCCGATTTGAGGGTAATTTTCTTTTGATGACGAATGTCTCCTACCCATCGGTGTCTGCATGGCCAAGCGACTACGAGCTTATCATCAATATATAATGCGGATGCGTCGTACGAGCTTATGGTAAAGCTGTAACTGCCCGTCTTTCTGCATATCAATCTGCCTGTATATCGGTTGCAGGTTCTGCGTTCATCGTTGAAAATATTGCCGGGAATGAAAATTGCAGATATGTAAGCTCGTCCGATGAGGTTTTTCTCGGAACGAGCTGCCCGTTCGACGGTAGCTTTGGTCGCTTCGGCAGAGCCTATCGATCCGCCTGCGTATTTGTATGTTTCCAATAGTAAGCCCGATTTCGGACGCCAATTATCATTGTTTGTCAGCTTCGCTTTGGGATTGCCGTAATAGATATAATATCTGTGTTTTCTTGTTCCTTTTGCTTGGAATTCGAGCCTGACAAGGTCGCCCGGGCCTATCGAGAGGATAAACACTTTACGCAGATTACCGTCTTGTCCGACAACTCGAATATCGGAACCGTCGGGCTTGATTGCACCAGCGGTAAGAAACGAAACGACGCAGGCATCGGGCTGAGCTAATCTGTCGGGATATTGATTTTTGGGATTATAGACTACCGTGCGTCTGTACTGCCATTGCGAATTCCACCAACCTTGGCTGAAAGCAATGCCGGTTATGGTGCATATCAAGATAATAATC
>WFQY01000304.1 GCA_015486815.1 Phycisphaerae bacterium
GATTTGGATTCCGATTTATATCGGGTATCGTCATAAATTTTAATAGCTTCGTCAGCTCGCATACCTTCGGTTTGAGGTAGTCCGACAGCTATTCTTATTTTGTTGCGGGGTAATCCCCATTTTGTCAGATAGAGCTTTACTGTTCTTATTCTTTGTCGCGTTAATTTGCTTTTTGGTTTCTTTACGTCCAAAAAAATCTTTCCACCATATTTTTCGACAATCCAAGCGAGGTGGTTTAGTCTTTGCGTGCCGGTTGAATTGAGAATTGCACGATTCGGTAGAAAATGGACATCCGATAATGTCATATCAGAAAGTTCAGCATTTAGGACCATAACGTCAGCCTGTTTTTCCGCTGGATGTCTGCAATCTTCGGAAAGGTTGGGCTGGGGCTGTGGCTCGATATTGGCTTTATTTTGCGCACAGCCCCAAAACCCGGGCATCAGGGACATACTGAACAATACTATCGTAAGCGATTTTGTATAACGTTTCATAATTTGATACCTCCAATTATATTGTGCAATTATTGTGTTAATATTCCGCTTGTAAGGACATCCCATAGTTTCATAACCGCTGGTCCTGCAAGGACGATAAAGATTGCGGGGAATATAAACAGGATTAACGGCAGAATGAGTTTGACAGCTGTCTTGGCAGCTCGTTCTTCCGCTTCTTGCCTTCTTTTTACCCGCAGGGTGTCAGCGTGCGTACGCAGTGCTTTTGCGATGCTCGTTCCGAACTTTTCCGCTTGTATAAGCATTGCGGAAAGAGATTTGAGCGATGGTACTCCTGTTCTTATCGCCAAATTCGTAAGAGCTTCCGCACGTGAGAGACCCATTTGGATTTCCATATTGACAAGCATAAATTCTTCCGCTAATTCCGGATGCACCTTGCCCATTTCGTTTGATACCCTAAGCAATGCTGCGTCGAGACCGAGGCCTGCTTCTACGGAAACGACCATAAGGTCGAGACAATCGGGCAGGCCGTGATTGATTTTTTCCGCGCGCGCCTTTGCAGCCAAATATATCCATAAGTCGGGCAGCATAAATCCGAAGCCAGCAGCGAAAGCTACCATTCCGAAAATCTGTTTTGCCGGATGTCCCGAACTCATAGATGCAATCAGTGTTAGCAGAAACAGACCCAATCCACAAATAGTTTTGCTTGCAAGGAATATAACCGGTGCTGACTCCTTTCTTAATCCGGCATTTGCAAGCTTTATTTTCAGGTTGGATTGATCGGATGCCGATTTCGGTTTGACCGGTTTTGCGAGTATAGGGGCAGCCTTTTCTTTGAACCATTTTGCGGTAGCTGCGTTTTGCTGCTTTTTCTTATCCTGTTGCGTGCCATTTATTCCCTTTAATCGTCTGGAGACAAGCTCCCTCTGATTCGCTCGTGTGGTGATAAACGAATAGGTTATCAACCCGAACGAAATTGCAATCAGAATGCCTATACCAATAATCACGGACATATTACACCTTTATGTTTACGATTTTCTTTATCATCAACAGTCCGACTATTTCGAAGAATAGGGCGCCACCGAGCAGATAATGTCCCCGTTGTTCATACAGTAGTACGCCTGCATAATCGGGATTCATCATCCAAGCCAAAAAGAATACGAAAAATGGCATAATGGCAAGTACCCAGCCTGACAATCTTCCCTCAGCTGTCAGAGCCTTTACCTGCCCTAAAATCTGAATTCTGTCGCGAATTACCGCACCGATTTTATCGAGTACCTCCGCAAGGTCGCCGCCGGTTTGCCTTTGAATCAAGACAGCGGTTACGAAAAATCTTATGTCAAGCTGATCTGTTCTGTCTGCAAAATTCGAAAGCGCTTCTTCGATTTTTATTCCGAGATTTTGTTCGTAAAATACACGTGCAAATTCAGTGCCTGCGGGGTCGGGCAGTTGTTGACCCACGAGTTGAATACCGCTTGCTAACGAATGTCCCGCACGAAGAGCTTGGGTTATAAGCTCGAAAACGTCAGGCAGCTGATTTACAAGAATATTCATCCTTCTCTTAGCGAGAAACTTTACGACGACGATTGGCAGAAACCCTGTGGAAACAACAATAGCGATTATCACAGCTATTGACATCTTAAGCAGCAATCCGCCGACGAGAAATATCATCATCGCAGCACCGATCCACATTAGAAATTGTGTTGCTTCGAGATTTAGGTTTGCCTGCTGAATCCATTGTTCGAGCTTTTTGGTTATGCTAATCTTGCCGAGAATTTGTGCAAATATTGATTGTTCAGCTTTTTGTTTTGTTATCGATAGTTCCGCTTTTTTTGCTTTTTTTCGTGAAGCATCTTCACGCAGACGTTCGCGTATTTTCTTTCGTTCGGCACCGCGAAGGTCTTTCCACAGCTGATATCCGGAATAGAATACCATCATTATGCCTGCCACGGGCATAAGTATCAGCATTGCCTGCTTAATATATGCATTAACAACTGCGAATGTACCCATTATTTTTAATCCTCATCATAATCACGCATTAATAATCTTGGCTCGAACATCTCCGGATTTATATTCAAGCCATAGGCTTTTAGCCTATCGAGAAATGTCGGTCTGATTCCCGTAGTGTGAAATGATCCGTAAGCTTTGCTCTGTGGACTTATTCCTTCCTGCTTGTAGATAAAAATATCCTGTAAGGTAATAGTTTCGCCTTCCATTCCGGTTACTTCGGAAATTTGCAGAATTCGTCTCGGTCCGCCCGTTAGTCTTGCTCCCTGAACGATAATATTGATTGCGGAAGCAAACTGTTGACGTATCGCTTTCATCGGTAAATCGAAGCCAGCCATCGAAACCATCGTTTCCACACGCGAAATAGCATCTCTTGGACTGTTAGCGTGAATTGTAGTGAGCGAACCGTCGTGTCCGGTATTCATTGCTTGAAGCATATCGAGAGTCTCGGCACCTCGACATTCACCGACTACGATGCGGTCGGGTCTCATACGCAAAGAGTTTATAAGCAGATCGCGAATGGTAACCTGTCCTTTGCCTTCGATATTTGGCGGTCGCGATTCGAGTCGTACAACGTGAGGCTGCTGAAGAATCAATTCTGCTGCGTCTTCTATCGTAACTATACGCTCGTCGGGTGGTATGAAACTCGAGAGGTTGTTAAGCAGAGTGGTTTTTCCCGAGCCCGTTCCGCCTACGATGAGTATGTTAAGCCTTGCCTTGACACAGGCATCTAAAAATTCCACCATCTCGGAAGTTATGGATTTAAACTTAATTAGGTCGTCTATGTGAATCGGGTCGGTACCGAATCTTCTGATGGACATACTTGCACCGTCAATGGCAAGCGGAGGGATAACCGCATTTACACGAGAGCCGTCGGGCAATCGCGCATCGACCATCGGGGAAACTTCGTCGCATCGTCTTCCGACAGCAGATACGATTTTGTCAATTATGTGCAAGAGGTGTTCGTCATCTTTGAATTTTACATCGGTTAATTCTAACTTACCTTTACGTTCGACATAAACCTGATAGGGTCCGTTGACGAGAATATCGGTAATTGTGGGGTCTTTGAGTAGAACTTCAAGAGGCCCGAGCCCGAATACTTCGTCGATTACCTCATTTATTAATCGTTGACGATCGTTGTAATTCAGTATCGCTTGTTCTTCGTCCGCAAGTTCCGCTACCGTTTCTCTTACCTGTTCACGAATGACGTCTTTGTCTTCTGCTTCCATTCGTGTAAGGTCGAGTCGTTCGACGAGTTTACGGTGTATTCTGCCTTTGAGCTCCTGAAGCTGAAGTGCCCGTTCACTAATGACTTTGTTTAGTCTGTCTTCTTCCGGTTTGGGTTCAGCCGGTGCCTTGGGCTTAGGCTGTTCCTGAGCCTCTGGCTGAGCGTCTTGTTGTATTTTGTTGTTCCTTTCTCTGCTGAACAACATTTATATTCTACCTCCGATTATTGCTTACCAAGTACCTTAGCGATCAATCCTGATAGATTCGATTCTTTTTCGTTTTTTCCGTTTTCCGATGGATTGTGAATTCTGTTTGCTATTGTTCTTATCGCTTCACGCGCTTTTGATTTTGGTGCAAATTTATGTAGCGGTTGTCCGGTGTTGACAGCAGCTGATACTGTTTTGTATTCTTCCGGAATGGTCAGCCATATTTTTTTATTCAATGTTTGTTCTATGTCTGCAACGGTTAATGTATTGCAATCGCTGGTGGTTCTGGAAACGATCAGTTTGATGCGTTCAAGGTTATATCCTTCGCGCTCCATCTCACGTAGAATGCGATCGATATTTCTTACCGAAGGGACGGTAAGGTTTAGTATCATCAGTGAAATATCAGCGAGTTCAAGGACGGTTGGTCCTATCGCACTGTTTCGCGGTGGTCCGTCGCATATAACATAGTCGAACATTTCACTTAATGCGTTTAGGACATTAGTAATGTTCGGAGCGGAAATAGCTTGTGCCTGAGCAAACTGTAGTGGCCTTGCTAATACGGATACTCCCGTTTCGTGTTTTATGAGAGCTTTTTCTATCATCGACGGATCGATGGCATCAAGCGTCTGGCATAAATCTGCAATGCTGAACTGCGGTGTCAGATCCAAAAGAGTTGCGATGTGTCCGTATAGTAGATCGAGATCGACGATGACTGCGGAACGTCTCGCCATTTGGGCGAGTTCACAGCCAAGATTGACTGCGATAGTTGTTGTTCCCACTCCGCCTGCAGTGCCGAATATGCAGATGATACTTCCTTGCTGTGTATTCGTGTTAGTCAGTTTTGAAATACGGTTGGTGGCTTGATGTAACTGATCATCATCTATCGGACGTAGGAGGAATTCGCGGAAACCTGTTCTCATAGCTTGTAGAATCAGTTGAGCGTCGTTTGACTCACTTACGGCAAAGAATGTCAATTCGGGATATTTTTCTATTACAGGTGCGCAGATTTGAAGCACATATTCAGGCTCGGGGTCGAGATTGACAACTACAAGCTCAGCGGGATAATTATCGAGTATATTCTCAAGCATAGCAGGTTCGTCAATCTCAGAGATAACCTTCAGTCCGTTAATGGACAGAAGTTTGCTTCTGAGCTGCTTGGTGTAGTCTTCGTCGCTGTTCAAAATTATCGCTCTGATGCCTCGAGCCATACCCAACTCCAAATTTGCCTATTTAAAGGTCTGTCTTATAAAATAAATGTGCCTAACTATTGTACCAATCTTACTGGTCTCTTTCCGCCAAGTGTGCGGAATATGTTTTTTAATTGTTCTTCATATTGGCTAATGTCCAAAGTAGGGACGTGATAATGAGTGCCGTGTCCTATTTCTGCTAATTGTGCCATTAAGTCTTGATCCGCATCCGAACCGATACTGATGGTATCTATCTGGATTCCAGCATTTACGGCACTTACAGCGTCATTGATACTGGTTGTCTTTGCCTGTTGGGGGTTTCCAGGACGATTTGCCCTTCCATCAGTCATAAGAATCATTACCTTTTTCGCATAAGAACGAGCATTAGAGCTTGTAAGCTCCTGCCTCGCCCGCTGGATACCATTTGCGATGTTTGTAGCACTTCCTTCACCGCCCGCTTGTTTGTTGTAGGCTGCTTGCGATACCAAACTATAATCAAAAGTCAGTTCTTGATCTCTACGTGCAGTTTCATCATAAGATACTAATCCTAATTGATCGGAACTATCTACAGCGGTCAGGTAGTCGCAAAGTTCTTCTATCGCTTGTTTAACAGCATAGACTGGCTGAACTCTGCAGTCCTTTAGCTGAGGAGTCTCCGTTTCGAGGTGTCGACGATCAAGTAAATAATGAACAAATGTCCTTAATCCATAGCGTCCCGCATATCTCTTTTCTGGTTCGGTTCGCCAAGTATCGTCAAGCCGATATTTAACATACTTGATATAATCATCCCAGCTGCCTTTAGGATAAGGGTATGGA
>WFQY01000305.1 GCA_015486815.1 Phycisphaerae bacterium
AACTGGCGCACTCCTCGCTATGACAAAGGGGGACGACTGGGATTGCCGAAGCCACGCCGTAGTATTGAGTCTTCGAGAGGCTCGGTATTGTCGCTTCGATACAATTCGCCTATCGGCGAATTACTCAGCGATCGGTGTGGTAATTTTCCAGAACCATTGGTGTACTCAGCGACCGGTGTGGTAATGCTCCGAAACCGGCGAATTACTCAGCGACCGGTGGATTCGGACGTATCGAAACGCTTCGCAATGCAGCAAAAGGGAAAGAAGTGGTTGACTCTATCGATGGTTATTAAGCGAATCTGAGTAGTTTGTGAGGGGTGATGATTATATCCATAGTTTGGTCTTTGTCGCTTGACGGTAGATGAGGGAGAATCTGGCAATCAAATGTAGGTGCGAGTTTGATTGCCCTTCGAAGGTCAGCTCTCGATAAGAATGTATCGTAAAATCCGCCCCCCCTGCCGAGCCGATGGCCTCTAATATCGAAAGCAAGGCCTGGTACGAGAATCAAATCTATTTCGTCAGGTGATGTACGTTCATCGCCAGCAGGCTCTTTGAGATTGTGGTCATCAATGATAATATCATCGTTATGCGATATTTTTACAGGACTCATCGTCCAGTTTTTCCAATCGACTTTCGGGGCACAAATGGTTTTGCCATTGCTGAGCGCCTTGCTTATAAGCTCCGATGTGTCATATTCTACGTCCATAGAAAGAAAAGCCATTATCACGCCGGCATTGAGATATTCAGGTAGGTCAAGAATCTTTTTGGTTACCATTTTCGAAAATCTTGCCCGCTCATTCGGTGAAATTTGCCTGATTATCTCGCGCATCTGCATACGAAGCTGTTGTTTCTGTTCGTGTAATTTGCTCATTTTCTTTCCTTGCTTTTATTGCTTTGTTCTGTCGGTTGTTTTTTTATTTCCATAAATTGTTTGCGTAATTGGCGCACTTTTTCAAGATATTTTCCAATATTAATTTCATATCCGCGATTTGTAGGTAAATAATATCGTTTTGTAACGCCAAGATAATCCTGCATCGAGATGCCTTCGGGGAAGGAATGGTCATATTGATAGCCCTCGCCGTGGCCAAATTTTTTGGCGCCTTTATAATGAGTATCGCGTAGATGAATCGGGACTGGTAGGGTGCGATTGTTTTTAACGTCATCCATCGCAGTCCATATTGCCATTGCGGAGGCATTGGATTTAGGAGCACAGGCGATATAGATAGCTGCTTGCGAGAGTATCAGTTGGGCTTCGGGCATACCGACGAATTCGGTTATTTGGACAGCTGCATTTGCAAGCACGAGAGCCATCGGGTCGGCATTTCCGACATCCTCAGCGGCACATATAGCAATTCGTCGGGCGAGGAATCGGATATCCTCGCCTGAAGCAAGCATACGAGCAAGCCAATAGACGACGGCATCGGGGTCGCTTCCTCGCATAGATTTTATCAATGCGCTGGCTGAATCGTAATGCTCATCGCCAATTCCATCATATACGAGGGCTTTTTCTTGTATCGACTCTTTTGCGACTTCTTTATCGATGACAATTTCATTTTTGTTCTGTCTATTTGCTTCGGTGTCTTTCAGCAGAGACAGGACTGCAATTTCGAGTCCTGTAAGGGCACGCCGAGCGTCGCCATCGGAAAGTCTGACGAAGAGTTCGAGTGCTTCGGGTGAAATTTCTATATTGTATTTTCCAAGCCCCCTTTCGGTGTCGGTGATAGCACGCTGAATAAGTATTTTTAAATCTTCTTCGCTTAACGGCTCGAATCGGAATATTTGGCTTCTGGAAATCAAAGGAGAGTTAACGGCGAAAAAGGGGTTTTCGGTAGTAGCACCAATTAAAATGACGATGCCCTCTTCGACATCGTTGAGTAATACGTCTTGTTGGGCGCGATTGAATCGATGTATTTCATCGATGAAAAGTACGGTGCGTGTTTGGCTTGCAATCAGCCGGGTTTTGGCACGGTCGAGTATTTCGCGAATCTCTTTTACGCCTGTGGCAGCTGCATTTACTTGCTCGAATTCAGCAGAGGTTAATCGTGCTATTAGCTGAGCGAGAGAGGTTTTGCCCGTGCCAGGCGGTCCGTAGAATATGACGCTTGTTAGGCGGTCTGCTTCTATCATTCGCCTGAGAAGTTTTCCCTTTCCGATAAAATGCTGTTGGCCTACGAACTCGTCGAGCGTACGTGGCCTAAGTCTGACCGCAAGAGGCGCCTGAGCAGAGAGTGCTTGCTTTTCCTGTTGAGCGAATAAATTCGACATAAAAAATATTATACATCAAATTAGTTAATTGTCCAAAGGCAGTGTGTTTTCGGTTTTGGGGGGATACATAGGTAAGTTCTTACGGCTGGGAAACATGAAAATAGAAAACCCAAATGAAATATCATAAAAGACGTTTGAACTCTGCCGGAGTTAATCCTGCATCTCTTGCGATTGCTCCCATAGTATAAGCATTTATACGCCGAGCACGTGGTACGGTAAGTCTGACAATACCATCAGACATTATTATATGTTTTCCCTGTCTAATGATTTTGAATCCTGCTTTTTCAAGAGCGTGAACCGCTTGACGGGAGCTAATCCCCGGAATCTTAGGCATCGACAGTTACCTCTTCTTCTATAACAGAAAAAATCTCGTTTTCCTTAGATTCGGCGTCAAGCCATTCGCGAATTGCTGATTTAATGTTTTGTAACGCTTGACGTTTGGTTTTGCCTTGTGAATGGCAGCCTCTCAAAGCTGGGCAACTTACCGAATAACCCTCTTTGGTTTTTATCAGAACGATTTTGTATCTCATTTGTCATCTCCATAAGAACTACATCTAATTTTACCATTTAACGGATTATTGTTCAAATCCGTTTTAGTTTAGGCAAAATAACGTCTCTTTCTTGCATTGGTATCGGAGTAAAGATAATATTGTAATAACTAACAGAAAGATTTTGCGAGAAAGGAATTTTATAGTGTCAGCTAAAAAGGATAGATGGTACGAAAACGGATTGCATTTCGAATGCAGTCAGTGCGGACAGTGCTGCGGGGGAATGCCCGGGTATGTATGGGTAACGGAAAAAGAAGTAATTCGCATCGCGGAATATCTCGGAATATCGCTTGAAGAGTTTATGGATAACTTCCTCAAGCAAGTTGGAAAAAGATTAAGCTTGAGGGAAAGGCCTAAGAAAGAAAATTACGACTGCATATTTTTAGAAAGAACCGAATCGGGGGCGAGATGCAAAATTTATCCGGTAAGGCCTAAGCAGTGCAGAACTTGGCCTTTCTGGAAGATGAATATCGACACGCCTGAAGATTGGCTAAGGGCTAACGGTCGGTGTCCGGGAATAAATCGCGGGAAACTGTATGAGGCTGACGAAATAGAGTCTGTTGCAGAATCATCGCCATGCTGATTGAAACAGTAAAACCGATAATTCAAGATGCGACAAAGCAGATGAGAATCTGTGAGTATGTTAGGAAGCTCTATCGCGAAATCGATGAGCGAATATCGTCGGGGGATAATGTGTGTGAAAATTGTAAGCAATGTTGTAATTTTGAAATCAGCGGCCTTGATTTGTTTGTAAGCAATATTGAGTTTGTTTATTTTTTGGCAAACGTAGGGCAAATCAAAAGGTCATCGGGCAATATCTGTCCGTATCTCGACGGACAAAAAGGGTGTATGGTTAGGGAATTTCGTCCGATTGGCTGCAGGACGTATTTTTGCAAACCAGCTGAGGGGTATTCAGCGGGTGAAATATATGAGTGGGGACTAAACAAAATAAAATCGTTTGTGCGGGAAAATGAGTTGCCTTATGGCTACTATCGATGGATGGAAGTGTTAAGAAGCTATTAGCTTTTAGTCCTTAGCTATTAGATGTTAGCAGGTATTAGCTTTGGCTGACAGCTACAGACTAATAGCTAAAGGCTAATTTCCAATAGCATAGATATTGTAAAGAGGAGTTTAAATATGGAATACAGAGTAGGTAAGGTAGGCAGGACGATTGTTGTCAAGCTCGATGATAATGATGATGTATATGAGAGTGTTCAGGAAGTAGCGAAGCGTGAGGATATACGAGCTGCAATGGTGATAGCAGTCGGTGGGGTTCGCAGAGCGAAGGTGGTAGTTGGGCCTGAAAATACGGTTGGTAAACCCGAGCCTGTTGTTAGGGAATTTGACGATGTGCGGGAAGTTGTTGGTACGGGAACGATTTTTTGGGATGACGAGGGGCCTAAGATGCATATTCATATGGGATTTGGCAGAAAAGATATGGTAATGGTTGGCTGTCCTCGTGGCGGAGCGGAAGTGTTTTGCATACTCGAAGTGGTGATTATCGAGTTGGAAGGAATAAAAGCGGAGAGAAAATTAAATCCGGAATACGGATTTAAACTACTCACATTTGTCGATTGATTATACTAAATGTTTAACAATAGAATGCTGACAATCAGGAGCTGGCAGAGCTATCTCCTCGTGCCCAGCGGATTGGTTTTAGATGTATGGTAATATCCGCTGTTTTCGCGGTGATAGGTGGGCAGGTATTCGCGGGGAATATTCTCTGGCTTATCGTTCTTAATCTCGGTGGTAATGAAGGATATATCGGGCTGCTTGGTTTTTTGATATTTGCAGTGTCGATATTGCAAAGTTCGGTGGTTTCATTAGCTCAGAGGATACCGAAGAAGAAATATATCCTGACTACGTTTACTATCTCGTATTTGGCTACCGTGCCGATATTGATAATTAAGCATATTTCGTTGGCATGGGGGACGCCTATAGCGTTGGCGATACTTGCGTGTTGCATAGCACTAAGGCAGTCGGCGATGCAAGTTACATTACCAAGCTGGATGGGTCTTCTTCGTGAAGTAACGCCTGAAGATATGAGGGGAAGATTGCTGGGTAAGCTTAGGGTTTCGTGGCAGAGTATGACTATGGTAATGCTGATTATAACGGGGTTATATCTGGGTAAGCATCCCGAATGGTCGCGTCTGCAGATAATAATATATGTCGGTTTTATCGCTCAGATAATTCGTATTCTCGTACTACTTCCCGTAAAGTCGCCGCCTTTGCGTAAGCCTAAAAACCAGATTTCTTGGCGTGAGATGATACTTTCGCCCATAAGCGATAGGAAATATCGTCCATTTCTGATTTATGTGGCTGGATATGGTTTGGCGTTGGGATTGGCGGAGCCGTTTCGAATTGTGTATCTGATTAGGCTTGGTTTCGGAGAGAATTTAGCGTTGATAAGTGCGAGCTTTGTTTCACTCGGAGCGGTTATAACGTTGATGTTATGGGGCAAGCTTGCAGATAGATTCGGAAACCGAGCAGTGTTTACATTAACTCTGATGGGAATTGCGGGCGTTACCCTGATGTGGACGGTGGTCGATAAGTTGGGATTGATTTTTGCAATGTTTTTGTTTCTGAGTATGGGGGCTTTCAATTTCGGTAATGGATTGGTTCAGACGCGATATATGTTTTCATCTCTTACTCCCGAACTTGATGCGTCGTATATTGCGGTAACTTATACGCTTTTGCAATTTTCGGTAGGAATAGGCTCGCTTATAGGTGGTCAGATTCTTAATATTGCCGGACGGGCGGGAATGAGTATAGGGCAAAGCGTTATTACGAATTATCATCTGATTTTTCTGCTGTCGTTTTTGGTATTTTTGATTCCGATTCATATCCGCAGAAAACTTCGGGAGCCAACGGAAGTGCCTACACGGGAGGTATTGACGAGTATTACTCAGCCGTTGCGTTCGCTCGTCGGGCCTGTTCTATTCTGGCCGAGG
>WFQY01000306.1 GCA_015486815.1 Phycisphaerae bacterium
ATACTATTCGAGCGACCCTTGGCAGCATTATCCCGTTTTGATTTTTTCGAAAGATACGGGAAAGACGTGGGGTGAATTTGCCATACCTGCCAGAGACATTACAAACAGGATTTTCTATTGGGATCAAAGGCCAGCTGTTATTGGAAATGATAAAATGCTAAATGTTTTCTGGACTTACGATACGCAGAGAAAAGAATATCTCAATATTCATTCGACTGAGTCTTTCGATAACGGCAGAACGTGGACAAAGCCCGCGGATATAGGATTTGCAGGTCAGCCCGCTTCGCCAATAAGACTTCCCGATGGTCGGATTGCTCTGATTTACATTGACCGTTCGGATATTCCGACGATTAAAATGCGGCTAAGCGGAGACGATGGCTGCTCGTGGGGCAAAGAGGAATTTGTGATTTATCGATATAATGTTTCGCAGACCTATGGCGGCGGTCAAGCTATGAATGAGACATGGAATGAGATGTATAAATTTTCCGCTGGCCTGCCTGCGGGTATGTTATTGCCTGACGGTGATATTATGGTTGTATTTTATGCCGGCGAGTATGCGGACAAAACGGATATTCACTGGGCACGAATCGGATTATAAGCCCAAAAGACAGAAGGGCGAAGACTGGCCCTCCGCCCTTCATAAAGTGAATAAATAAAGCAAGGGAAACCTTGAGGTAATCTAAAATTCAGCAAGATCCTTATCGTCAGCAGAAGAAATCGTTGTAGCTGTAGCTTCCTGCTGATCGTTCTTCTGATTATTTTTAGAGCGATATTCGTTTTTCTTATCAGTACCACACGAACGAATAGGTTTACTCTTTCGGTAATGCTGATTACTTTCTCCATCACCGCCTACAATATCTATAAGGGAAGCGACCATATCGCTGAGTTCCTGTGCTTGAGCTGATAGTTCTTCACTGACCGAGGCAGACTCTTCCGCACTGGCGGCATTAGCTTGGGTAACCTTATCAAGCTCGCTTACCGCTGTCGTTATCTGTTCCACACCATTTGCCTGCTCCTTGGAAGCTGACGTAATCTGCTCGATTAGCTCAGCCATTCTCGTTACGCTTGACGTTACCTGCGCAAAGTCTTCATTGGTTTTACCCGTCAAATCGTTGCCGACTTTTATATTCTTGGTCGTCTGTTCGATTAGCTCACCTGTTTCCTGAGCAGCTTTTGCGGAACGCATCGCAAGATTGCGAACCTCTTCCGCAACAACTGCAAATCCTGCTCCCGCTTCGCCTGCACGAGCAGCTTCGACCGCTGCGTTAAGAGCGAGCAGATTCGTCTGAAATGCTATCTCTTCGATAGTCTTAACGATTCGCTGTGTCTCTTCGCTCGACTTGGTCGTCTTGTCCATCGAATCTGCAAGTTCCTTCATCGAATTGTCCGCCTGATCTATTACCTGATTGGCTTGTCTCATAAGGACTTCAGCTTCATTTGCATTTTCCGCATTCTGTTTTACCATCGCGGATATCTCTTCCATCGATGCGGACGTCTCTTGTAATCCTGCTGCCTGCTCCGAAACCCCTTCAGCCAGCTGTTGACTCGATGATGAAACCTGCCCAGAAGCGGTTGCCAATTGCTCAGCTCCAGCATTCAACCCGACTATTATCTTCTTTAAGGCACCTACTATTCCACGTGCTATCACTATCGCAAGTACCAAGCCGAGTATAACCGAACCAATTGATATCGTACCAATCTGCTGCTTCAGTGAACTTACGGAAGCCAGCGTCTGATTATTGGCATTCTCGGCTTTCTTCTTTACTATATCACGCATCTGTTTAAGTGCAGAACGCACTTTTGTCAGATTCGGAACAAGTTTGGTTATATAAATCTGTCGGGCATTTGCCATTTTTTTCAACGCTTCTACCTGCTGATTCTTTATCTCTCTCAAACAAACCAGAAAATCATTCAATACGGGTATCGTTGACTTTTCAAATTCCTCTTTCGCCTGCTCCTGCGAGCTACGAAGTTTATCTTCCAAATTCAATACCCTGAATATCTTCTTCGAGCACAATGTCATCGCTGGTATCGTTATCCTTTTATATATACTTTCCGCCTGCTGAAAATCACCTTCAGCGAGACTACGTTTTATGTCCTCAAGCGACTGGTGAAGTGTATTGTGAGGCTTTTCAATATCCTTGCAGAATGTTACTATTTCAGGTGAACCCGTTTTCGTTTCGGAAGAAATAAATTTCTCTATATCACATTTTTGCTCAGTGGTTAAGTCAATAGATGTTTCTTTACCAACTATCGCCTTTGAAACTTTGACTACCGACGCCCTGTCTGTTTCAAGCATAGTATATAGCGATTTTCGCAATCCTTCATATTTTTGTCGATATAACCCAGCTACTTTGGATACACTCTTTTGCAACTTATCCCTGTCAGCCAGCATCCTATTCCAAAGCTCCTTGATTTTACTATCACCACTGACAAGCTTTCTCGCCTGTTCGGATTTTATCCACTCGCCAAATCTCTGCTCACTCGATACATTCCGCACCGGAAATTTCGACTCATTGTCAAGAAAACACTTATTCATCCGTATCGCCCAATCCAAATAGCTTATCTCGATAGCACCGATAGTTTCGGGAACAAGTGTATCTACCTGAGAGAAACACGCTTTTATCTCGCGTGCTGACTGATGTAAAAGATAATGAGGCTTCTCTACCTCTTTAAGAATAGGTTTCAATTCGGGCATCATATTTTCCGCTGTTATCCTATCCTGCCCATAAAGCCACTTTCCAAAAGCGCATTTGTGGTCATCATCTTCAACATTAAGACCCGCAAGATTTACATTCAATAATAGTTCATTAACTTTGTTTGTCCACTCAAGATGTTCTATCTCTCTGCGATTCAGATTTTCTATTAATTCATTCTTTTCTACCGCATCTCTTACTCCATTGTCCATTTTGCTTACTCCACGAAATGATAAAATCCCCATTATCGATGACAATACCAGCACCGTACCAAAACCCAATCCAATTTTTTTCCCAATTGTTAATCTCTTGAACATTTGCAGTCTCCTCGTTAAAATAAAGACAAACACAAAAAAAGTGCCGGCCCAACCATTGTTCCGCGATATTTAACCCCAAAAACCACAAAACAAATGATCAGTGCCGGCACGTAAACAACACACTGCTTTCTGCGGTTTTAATTCAAGGCAAGTGCCTTGTTGGCGTTTTGTCTGCAAGAACAGTGGCTTATAGAGAAAATTATTCTTTTATTAAAAGAACTCGTATGTTGTTGCGTTTTGCTCCTGATAACAATTATCGACTGGACAAGGCAACACCATTAGAGAAAAAATAAAAAAAGGAGTTGGACCCGAACTGCCCACAGACACCCACGCCAATAGGTCCTACA
>WFQY01000307.1 GCA_015486815.1 Phycisphaerae bacterium
ACTACAAGCTTACCATTAGCTTCTCTGAACAACGATATATTGTTAGCTCCCCAGTGGTGAGCGCCTATCTGAAAAATCATCCGAGGCGTTTTGCTGCCACCGTCGAACCAGCTTTTATCGGGAACAATCGTTATAAATACCGTTCCGTTTTTCAAAGGCTTTTTGAGTGGAAAGCCCAAAATCGATTTATCCGTCATTCGCAGGCAATTTTTGCCCTTGAACCGCTCGATAGTGCAATCTTTCATAACCACAGGTGCCTTGCCGGTTGCCTTATTGAGAATATTTTTATCTACCCCCAGCTTACATATCATATTCGCATCGGCAAGACCGATGAAGCTGAACAATGTCAACGCACTTATGATAAACTTTCCGCGCAAATCAAGCATAACAGACCTCCACATTGAAAGGATAAGATGATAAATTGAAATTCCGATTAAACTAAAATTTTATATTCATTATGCTGTAATCAGCCATCAGGAATTTTCGCTGATTAAGGTGGTAAATAGAGGTATCATAAACGCCGGGGTAATATTCGTTGAGAATTATCGTTTGGTTTGGAAATTCTATAACACCAGCTCGCATCATATGATCCGCTCCGCCCGAATCCCGATAGCTGTAAACATTCCCCCACCACTGCCTACCAGCAGGCAGCTCCGCCGGTGGCCGAGGATCGCCCGTATTCCAGGCATAGCTCGCGCGAATATTCGCATCCGGATAGACACGCGGATCGTTCGGACAATATAGATACGGTATCCGCCAATCACCGCCAGGCCACGCATTATACCACGTTGCAGTATTCGCCTCCGCAGGGCTGTCCACATCTGGCAATAATTCAAAAGCAACCGCAAGCGACCAAAAAGTATTATAGTTCGGGTTTGAAAATACCGGATTATTTATATTCCAATAGGGATACACATCGTTGAAATCCTGGAGATAATATTCCCAGGCAGTAGATATCGTCCTTAAATTATTGCTGCACTTCAAATCACGAGCATAATCACGAGCTTTACTCAACGCAGGCAGAAGCATCGCAACCAACACCGCAATAATCGCAACCACCACCAAAAGCTCGATAAGTGTGAAACTACGTTTTCGCATGCGCACATCCTCTGATTCGTAAGGGCGGGCATGAAACCCGCCCCCATTATTCTGCTCAACTACTGTACAGAATTAAAATCTTAGGGCCCTACTGCTTTCTTCTCAGCAAACCTAATACACCAATAGTAAGCAAAGCAATCGTTGCAGGCTCGGGAACATCCCGAAGTCCCTGTGACAATCTAACATCATCAATCGCACCAGGGAAATAATTGCTGCTGTTATATTGCCCAACCCTAATGCTAGCAACGTTGCCCTGGGCCTGCATATCACGGAACTTATTACCAACCGTTATAGAAGTCTGCATATCTAACGCACGGTCGATATAAAGCTTCAATTCGCCCGCACCCGTATTGTGATCGCCCGTTACAGCAATATAGTGCCACTGTCCGTCCCAGATAGTGTCGTCATTTCCGATTATCGTTGTCTTGTCTGTATTGCTATTGTTCAACGCAGTATGGAAATATTCAAGGCTAACGCCACCTGAGGAGTTGGCATAGAGATGAAATTCCTGCCAGACGGTAAGTATGGAACTGTGATACGCACCGTTGTGCGAAGCACCCGTATCCACCTGAGTATCATCGACTTTTACCCACGTTTCAAATGTCCACTGCTGAATCGGGTCGGAAATCGTATTGCCAAAGTTCTTTCGATCAGGTCCGCGTAATGAACGATTTTGAAAACAGTCCATCGCCATATTCCCCGCTTCATGTCCCTGCACCTGATTGGGCGACCCAGTCGCAGAACCTCCCAATCCCATATTGAGGGACGTCTCTCCTTTGCCCCAATGAGCGTAATAATAATTGGGTATCGTGGCGTGCATGTCATCACCCGTCAACAGAAACAGCGTATCAGCGTCGGGGGTAAAAGGTGTAGCCTGAAGAGAACCCACTCCAACCAAAACACACAACAAACCTACCATCAACATTACATTCAACTTTTTCATCACATTTCCTCTCATAAAAACATTGGACCTTTCCGATACATTCGACACAAATTTCCTACATTCACCTTCCATTTTTTGTCTCCTTCTAAAAAGACGATCAATAAAACTATAACTTCCGGCAGGTCAACACAGCCCGCTTTTCCTTTTTACTTTTGCATTTTCCATTCCCTATCTTCTTCCCGCTGTTTTTCCCTCGATCAATTCACATTCCACCATCGTCCGGACCGGTGGAAGGGTAGGCTCTTTTAATCGGGAGACCAATTGCTCCACCGCCAATCGCCCCAGATCCGGAAAATGAACGCGAACACTGGTCAAAGCTGGAATATCCGCAGGGCAAACCATCCCGTCAAAACCAGTAACCGATACCTGCTGCGGACATTGATAAGAGTGCTTGCGAAGCCAACGATATACGTCAAAGGCAACTGAGTCATTGGCACACATCAGCGCAGTTACCCCCTCTCCTATCCACCTGTGAAGAATGTCAAATTTGGACTCTCTATCCTTTTCTCCCGGGCTATTGACCTTTCGCATGATATATTCAGGAGCAAATTTCAAGTTGGACTTGACCAGACCAAGAATATAGCCACTTAACCTTTCGTCAAAAAATGAAGTGGTGTAAGTCTCGTCGATATATCCGATCTTCTTATGACCAAGCGAACGAAGATACTCAACCAGTTTGGCAACAGCTTGAATATTATCAGCACTTACACAATCCATGTGTACTTCCGGATGATAATGCTGAATGCTGACGCACGCGGTCTGTGTGGATAACTTTTGCACAGACTCTTCCTCGAAATGCTGCAGCAGAATCACCCCCTGAATTTTTCCCGAACCCATCACCTCAGGCTGATTTTCCGGTAAATGAATTTGATCCCTCCTGTCAAATCCTACCGTATGCAAAACCATCGACGAATTATGTTCCTGAGCAGCTTGGCTTATTCCGGCAAGTGTCTTGTAGGAATTTTCCGCTTCCGCAATGTGCTCCACCTGAACAAAAACTGCTAACATAAATGACTGAGACGACTCTTTCTTTGCATCCGTTTTGCAGGCTGAATTGATGAGAAGATTGCTGTTTTTGGTCTTGGGTCTGTATCCCGCTTTCGAGGCAAAAGAGACGACTTTGGCACGGGTTTCAGAGGGAATTCGTGGGTCCTGACGCAAAGACCGCGACACGGTTGCTACGGAAAGGTCAAGCTGCCTTGCGATGTCTTTTTGTATCACTGCCATACTGTTCTCCATCTCACAATCACTAAAATAGCATAAAATTAACTACATGTCAAGAATTATATACTAATTTATGCAAAAAATTGATTGCAACACCTGACTTCGACATTGGATCGCCCAAAAGCAAATCCGTTTGCAGTATTTGTATGCCTCTCTGAGAACCCTTCGGGGCTCTTGATGAAAAAATGCGGAATAATCCGCGGGCAGGGGCAGAGGTGCTTGTAAGCAGTTAGTTTTTTTGTGCAAATTCTCCCCCATCTGTGCAATTTGTTGCACATTGCCGTTAATCCTTATTTGACAGTAAGATAGAACCTTCTCAGCTGTAACAGGCTAAGGAATTTTACCTCACCACCCCCTATTGAGACAAAACGCTCTCACAGGAAGAATATCCCATCACCATAGACCGCCATGTAACCGCTTATCCTGCAAGGAATTATAAAACATTTTTAATTACAGCGTTTGGTATGCAGATTGCACTGTACTTAGGCAGCTGCGAAAGTAATGGAAAAGGCTATGATAGAAGATTGGAAACATAAAATCAGGTCAAGAGTCATGTTCAAGGTCGCGGATGTTATCTGTCCGGAGCAGGAAACGATTTTTGCCAATATGACAGACGACGTGGAGATCGGTGGATATGTCAACTTTTTCAGTGACGGTTCAGGATCGCGGGACGAATTTGCGATTTTAGATGTTCCCGGAATAAGGCAGCCCATTATTGTACCAAGCAAAAAGCTCAAATTGGTTGTACGTGAGGGCGGGGAAGATTCGAACGAAGGAGTGGAAAAGCCGGTGCGTACAGCCATTGGGTAAAGGTATGTCGAGCGAATAGCTATAGTCTTTTGCTCGGCTGAATTTTGATAATTGAAATATTGTGAGGGAGGCACCAGCGATAAGCTGACTGCCCAAACGAAACTCTCTCTCTCTCCCAGGCTTGGGCATACGGTTAGTCCGGGCACAAGCCTGATTTGTGGATAACCCCATTTATTTGGGAAAAGATAGACGAATTTTGACATGGATATATTGTGAGGGAGGCATCAGCGATAAGCTGATTGCCCAAACGAAACTCTCTCTCTCCCTCCCAGGCTTGGGTACACGGCTAGTCCGGGCACAAGCCTGATTTGTAAATTACCCCGGTAAGACGGGATCAAATAGTCTGAAAACGGAACAAGCTCACTGATGCTGTTATAATAGCGTTGGTGGGCTTTTTCTTTTGATTTCTGATTGCATTGGAAATGAAACAAAATACAATAAGAATAATAGCGGGCTGACAAATCTTCAGGCCCCACTGGAAACGATATGAAAAATTACGACTTTACAAAAATTGAAAAAAAGTGGCAAAACTATTGGGAATCCAACAAGACCTTTAAGGTTTCATGCGATACAGATAAGGAAAAGTATTACATACTCGATATGTTTCCCTATCCCAGCGGAGCTGGCTTGCACGTCGGTCATCCGGAAGGATATACAGCGACCGACATTATTTCCCGATACAAACGAATGAAGGGTTTCAACGTGCTTCATCCGATGGGATGGGACGCATTCGGTCTTCCAGCTGAGCGGTATGCGATGCGCACCGGAACACATCCGCGAATAACGACGCAGAAGAATATTGACAATTTTCGCAGACAGATAAAATCCCTTGGCTTCAGCTACGACTGGGACCGCGAAGTCGATACGACCGACCCTAAATATTACAAATGGACGCAGTGGATATTCCTGCAGATGCTGAAAAAGGGGTTGGCGTATCTGCGGGAGGCACCGGTAAACTTTTGCCCTGAATGTAAAACGGTTTTAGCTAACGAGGAGGTATATCAGGGAAAATGCGACCAGGGCCATCAGGTAATCCGCAAGCCTATGAGGCAGTGGATGTTCAGAATTACCGAATATGCGGAAAAGCTGCTCGAAGATATTGACGAACTCGATTGGCCTGAGAGTATCAAAAAACTCCAGCGAGACTGGATAGGAAAATCTGAGGGTGCGGAGGTTGATTTCGTCATCTCTGCCGATGACCAGATAAGGGCATTCGGGCACAGCGTTGACCTGAACCACTGGTTCAATTCGCGAGCAGAGAAAAACTGGATGGATACGCCCGAGGATTATGTCGTAAGAATTTATACCACCCGTCCCGATACACTCTTCGGTGCTACCTATATGGTACTCGCTCCGGAACATCCCCTGGTGCAAAAAATTGCGACAGATGAATATAAAGACGCAGTAACGGAATATTGCAGCCAAGCCACACACAAATCTGACATGGAGCGTACCGAACTCGCAAAGGATAAAACAGGGCAGTTCACCGGTGCATACGCGATAAATCCGGTCAGCGGAAAACCCATTCCGATATGGGTAGCAGATTACGTACTGATAAGCTACGGTACCGGAGCGATAATGGCTGTTCCCGGGCACGACCAGAGAGACTGGGAATTTGCGAAGAAATTTGACCTGCCGATTATCGAGGTCATAAGCGGAGGAGATATCACAAAGCAGGCATATACTGCCGACGGTGAGATTGTGAATTCGTCATCCGATGAATTTGGAATAAACATCGACGGGTTGAAGGTTACTGAGGCAAAGAAGAAAATTTCCGATTGGCTTGCAGAACGCGGACTGGGAAAACCAGCTGTCAAATATAAACTCCGAGATTGGCTCTTTTCCCGGCAGAGATATTGGGGCGAACCGTTTCCCGTATTGTTTGACGATGAGGGAAATCCGATCCCCGTCGATGAGAGTGAGCTTCCGATAGAACTCCCCGAGATGGAAGAATTTCATCCCGCTGATACCGGAGAATCTCCGCTTGCTAATGCAAAAGACTGGATTAGGGTCGATCGAGATGGGAAAACGTATTTTCGCGATACCAACACCATGCCTCAATGGGCAGGTTCCTGCTGGTATTATCTCAGGTTTATCGACCCGGATAATGACGATTCACCATGGGACAGGGACAAAGAAAAATACTGGATGCCCATTGACCTGTACGTTGGCGGTGCGGAACACGCGGTTCTGCATCTGCTGTATTCGCGATTCTGGCACAAGGTCTTGTACGAGCTGGGATACGTCAGTACGAAAGAGCCATTCCGGAAACTTTTCAATCAGGGAATGATATTATCCTTTTCCTACAAGGACTCCAAAGGCGCTTATGTGAATTCCAGCGATGTAATCTCAGCAAACGGAAAACATCTGCATAAAACCACGGGAGAGGAGCTGACCGAGACGGTCGAGAAAATGTCAAAATCGCTTGGAAATGTAATCAATCCGGACGATGTTGTCGCGGAATACGGAGCTGATACGTTAAGGCTTTATGAGATGGCGATGGGGCCGCTGGAAGCAACCAAACCGTGGAATACGCGAGACGTATCGGGCGTGCATCGCTTTTTGCATCGTACCTGGCGGATGATTGTCGATGAAGAATCCGGAGAGCTTAATCCGTCAATAAAAGACATCAAGCCAGCGGAAGACGAGTTGAGAATATTGCATAAGACGATAAAGAAAGTCGGAAACGATATTGAGACAATGGGGTTCAATACTGCCATTTCCGCGATGATTATTTTTGTAAACGAGATGCTGAGCAGGCCCGCAAAGTCAAAATCGGTTATGGAAAAATTTGTGCTCATCCTCTCTCCCTTTGCCCCGCACCTCGCAGAGGAGTTATGGACAAAACTTGGGCACAGCAATACATTAGCCTACGAACCCTGGCCCGAGTATGACGAAAATATCGCAAGGGACGAAAATATCGAAATCCCGATACAGATCAACGGCAAACTGAGAAGTAAGCTGCGGGTTCCAGCTGATATCGACGAAAAAGAACTCGAAAAACAGGCAATGGAAGACGAAAAAATCCAGACAGCTACCAGAGGCAAAGAGATAAAAAAAATCATCATCGCCAAAAAAAGGCTTATCAATATCGTGGTGAAATAGTCGTTAGCTGTTGCCCGGTTCTTTCACCAGGGCATAGGCGTTTTGCCGTATCGCCCTTACCGTTATATCGTAAAGCTCCCTCGCCCCGACGACACTGACGCTCGCTTGGCCTATTTGTACCTGTTTGGCAATTCCGGAGTGTTTACCCTTAAGCTCTGCTATAAACGCACTCCAGTCGGATACCACTCCTTCCTTGCGGACATAGACTTTGGTACTGTTCGAAATTACTTTTCCATCGGAGAGTATCAGACTTGACCCGGGATAGCTCGTCATTTCACGATAAGGTATCTGCAAATCTTCTTCCGCTTTATGAATAAGCGTGCAGGTATTGTAATCTGTCCCGAGCATAAGTATTTTTCCGTCACGATCTAAAAGCCACTGGAACGGGCTATCCTTACCCCATGCAGAAGTCACGCTCATTGATGCTACCCCCTCTGCCTCTTTTCCCCAAGCTGATACGGAATGAGTGATATGCAAGCTACGGCAGGTATCTTCCCTCCGGCGAAAGACTTCGGTTATTTTCCCTACCTCTGAGGGGCTTCTAAGAACATCAAAGACGGGCCTCTCTGCTGACATATTCGAAAGAGTAAAGGTAGGCATGAGGATCGTTCCATTCTCCGTTATAACCCTCATCAATGCCTCGATGACCGTCTCTGCCCCACCGTCAACCCTGCCAAAAGATTTCAGTGAAGAATGGACCAAAACACGATCGCCCGCCTTCAGGCCCGAACGATGTAAACCCTCGAAAATCATCTCACCAGTAACACCCATCGCATAGCTCCCGATAATAAGTTTGACTGAATGAACAAATTGTGAATAATTACCATTGTTATATCTGTCTCTTATACACATCTGACGCT
>WFQY01000308.1 GCA_015486815.1 Phycisphaerae bacterium
GAATAAAGAAGAGTGAAGAGAGAGGAGAGAAGGGAGAGGGAAAATTTCGCTGAGGAAATTTTCATTTCTCTATTAAGCCGAGTTCCTGCAGAGCTAATCGGGCTGCTTTTTGCTCTGCTTGTTTTTTACTCATTCCCCACGCTGTCGGAAAACTTCGCGAACCAAGCCTAACGCATATCTCAAAACATTTGCTATGGTCAGGCCCTTTTTCATCGAGCAAATCGTATATCGGAGTTAAATTCAATTCCTTCTGTGCGTATTGTTGAAGTATCGACTTATAATTCGCCAAGTGGTCTGCACTTGCAACTTCTTCGATTACAGGGCGGGTGATATTCAGGACGATCTGCTTCGTTGTTTCCATGTTATTACAATCAAGATAGATAGCAGCTATTACCGATTCAAGGACATCGGATATCAGTGAGCCTGGCATCTCCGATCTGCCTGATGATGCAACACCCTTTCCTATGAAAAGAAATTTATCCAATCCGAGCGATTTGCTCATACGTTCGCAGTTTTGTCGAGAGACCACTTCCGACTTTATGCGAGTTAGATCTCCTTCGAGCAAATTCGGAAAACGATGAAACAGCTCTTCGCACACTATAACGCCGAGTATCGCATCACCCAAAAACTCCATTCGTTCGTTGCTTTCCAGTCTCGTATTAGCTATCGATGAATGAGTAAGTGCTATGCGAAGCAGGTTTTTGTCTTTAAATTTATAGCCTAGCCGCTCTTCACATTCAGCAAGAATCTTTTCTTCGTTGTCATAATTTGCTGCATCAGTGCTCATAAATTTCATACCATCCGATTCAAACGTTCTATTCCTTCTTTTAACGTTTCGATATCCCGAGCATAGCTTATTCTGAAATGTGTATTTTTTTCGCTGAATACATTGCCCGGAATGATAAGAACATCTTTTTCCAGAGCGCGTTTGCAAAACGCTTCAGCGTCGCCATCCGGTGCTTGCGGAAAAATGTAAAATCCACCCGATGGTTTTACTACATTGAATTTTTCCCGCAATCCGTTGTAAATCAAATCACGTCTGTTTCTATAATCCTCGATTATCGGACTTATATCGCATTTGTCCATCGCAAGAGCTGCATATTGTAGCGGGGCAGGCGCACAAACAAATGTATATTGTTGAAGTTTTGCCATCTGCTCAATCAATTGCTTCGGGCCAGCGGCGTATCCTATCCGCCAACCTGTCATCGCAAGATTTTTAGAAAATCCATCCAATAATAATGTATGTTCCGGTGCATAGTTTACCACGCTCGGCACATCACCGTCGTAGCAAAGCTGATGATATATTTCGTCGGAAATTATCAGCAGATTATGTTTCTTCGCAAGTTCCGCTATCTGTTTTAGCTGATCAGCGGGATAGACACATCCGGTCGGATTGGAAGGGGAGTTTATTATAATTATCTTTGTTCGCTGGGTTATTGCGTCAGCTATTTTATCAACAGGTAGCTTATCAAACTCGGGATAACCGTCAACGATTACACTCGAAGCTCCTGCGAGTGTTACCAAGTGCTTATACATAACAAAATACGGATCAACAAAGATTACTTCATCGCCTTGCTCGCACATTGCAAGCAGTGCCAACACCAATCCGCCACTTACGCCACTTGTTATCAAAGTCGCTTGCGGGTCAAATCCGAATCTGTGTTTGTAATATTGACAAACTTTTGCATTGAGTTCCGCAATACCCTGTGTAACAGTGTAGCTATTTTTGTCTGACTCTATTGCGAGACAAGCAGCTTGTTTTATCGGCTCGGGAATATTAAAGTCGGGCTGACCGATAGAAAAATCAATAAGCTTTGCTCCCTCTGCTCTGCGTTTAGCTGCAAGGTCAAAAACCTTGCGAATGCCAGACGCATCGATGTTTTTGCAACGGTTGGAAATAGCAAACTCTGTCATTTACATCCCTACGCTATGCTGATAAAGCTGATAAAAACAGGCCGTCGATGAATATATCGGCGGCCTGCTCGTAAATCCGGTAAAAGTTAAGAAGCGGATTCCTGTTTGCTCTGTTCCTGAGCACCTTCTGCCGAGGCAGCTGATTCTTCCGTGGTTTCTTCAGTAGCCTTAGATTTCGATTTCGAGCCCGCACTGCTTTTTCGCTGACGCACTTTTGGCAATCCGAATACACTATCGCCTTCCGACCAGCGATCTTCGTCAGCCAAAATTGCCAAACGCTCCGCTCTCGTAAGTACGTTTCGCGAACGAACCAATCCTTCTTGCGATTTTAACGACCTATCCAACGACATAAAATTTTCTCCTGAAATCAAACAAAACCCATTTTATTTCCACTTACGATAAAAGCAGGTTTGAAAATCAACACCGTTAGCGTCCTTCAGACGCCTATATCGCCGACCGAGAGCTTTTATTTCCTCACGAAAGGCATTTGCC
>WFQY01000309.1 GCA_015486815.1 Phycisphaerae bacterium
GCTATAATATTGGTATCCATAGCGTGTTTCCTTTCCGGGGACAATATTCGTTTCCCCTATGGATGTTGTACCCCATGGGAAGCACGCTTTCATGTAATCATTCCCGCCCTGAAACAGGATTCAGCATAAACTCCCGCGGGAATCCATCTTTCTTCGACATTTGTTATTCGATTCTTCGTTATTGATTCGTCATTCGAATTTCGTAATTCGTTATTGTTGCCCTAAAACCGGATTCCCGCGTGCGCAGGAATGACAGAAGAGTGACCTATGCGTTAAAAACGAAAAAAACTGACCGGTTACAAGTTTCTGATGAAAAAGCTTGACATTCCTTGTATTTGCCTGTAATATAGATAACCGAATCGATTATCTGTATATCGGGAGTTGCATACCATGGCTGGGAGTTACAAAGAAGTCAAAGCACACATTCAACAGAATGTCCTAAGTGGCAAACTCAAACCGAACCATCGTCTGCCAAGCGGTGCGGAGCTTTGCCGATCATATCAAGTCAGCCACATGACAATGGATAGGGCACTTCGTGAGCTTGTCAACGAAGGACTGTTAATCAGAGATAGGCATCGTGGAACAATTGTTACCGAGCGTGCAGAAAATTATCGCGGCAAAATCGGACTTATGGTAACAAGTTTGTCGTCAAAAAGTACATTGCCCTATATGGTCGAGGGGGTCGAATCCGTCGTTCGCAACAAAAACTATCATTTGTTGCTCGTTAATACAAACGCATCACTTGGAGTGGCTAAATCCACCGTCCGGGAGTTGGTCTCCGAGGGTGTTGCAGGTGTGATTTACATTCCTATCGGTCGTGGTAAAGAATTCGGAAAGAATGCGGATATTCTGAATTTCTTAAAGCGGAACTATATCCCTTTTATTGTTGCGGGTCATTGTAACCTGCCTGAGGTCGGCGAAATTTCAAGTGTCAGTAGTGATCATTTCAGTGCATCCAGGGAACTCACGGAACATCTGCTTTTCTGTGGTCATAGGCGAATTATCCTGATGGGAGGGCCACCTAATCAGGATTATCTTGCGATTATTGAAGGCTATCGTTCCGCTTTGGAGGGTAAGGGGATAGCCGTATCTGATGACTGGATTAAACTTATTGCGTCCACCGAGATGATTCGTTCGGAAGCTAAACATCTGATGCACTCGGTTAACCCTCCCGATGCGTTTTTCGCGTTGGGAGATAATTGTGCAGCAGAGATTATTTCGTCCTTAAGAGAGAGCAAGCTGAATGTTCCGGGCGATGTTGCGGTTGTGGGATTTGGTGATGCTCCTTTATGCAAGTATCTGCCTGTACCTTTGACGACCACACACGTTCAACATAGGGAAGAAGGAAAATTGTTAGCCAATACGCTCATAGGGATTATCGAAGGTGAAATAAAGAAAGTTACCCAAATAACATTGCCTTGTCCGCTCGTTATCCGTGAGTCGTGTGGACTATCTCTTAACCGGGCACAGTTAGTGTAGTTTTGAGGAGAATTATATGTTGCGGGCTTTATTTACAGTATTATTTATTTCGATGACAGCTTTTGCTCAGGGAAAGAGATTTACCTCGGAGGGATTTCTCGTCGTTCCCGAGATGAAATCCGGAATGGTACAGGTCCCGTGCCTATATGATTATGAACGGGACGAGCTTTCTCTCAAGCCTGCAATTGTTAAAATAGGCTACGACAGCCAATCGATTACTTTTTTGTTCACGATTCCCAAACGTCCCGACTATACACCATCAGGAACAAAGCAACGCGATGGTGCGATATGGAAGGATGATTGCGTCGAGGTGCTTCTTTTACCCTATGGGAAAGGACGAACGTTTTATCATTATATTGTCAATGCAGCAGGGGCGATGCTGGATGAAACATCTACGGGAACGTATAGCCATAATAGAAACTGGAACGGAAATTCTAAATATGAAGTTACTGTCAACAAAGACAGCTGGTCTGTCAGATTAACCATTCCGTTCAGCGATATGAACTTCAAGCTAAGTCCGTCGGGAGATAATATTCTTCGGTGCAATTTGAGTATTAAAAGTAATGATCCACGAGATCCCTTCCAATTAGTCTGGTGTTATACCGGCAGAACGCTTCACAACAAAGAGTTTTTCGGAACACTTAAATTGAGTAATAAATCACCATTTGTTCAGCAAGCTGATTTTGATATCAGGAACACCGATGGCAAAGTGTTATTGATGCAGAAATATATCATTAAAGACCCTGTAAGTAATGAAATAAGGACACTTAACCGAACGGCAGAGGGAACGAAGCTTTTGAATTGTATTTCGCTGGTTGCTGATAATTGTTTTTCATATAAAACGATTCTTCGGAATGTATTCAAGCCCGAGCTGAGTGTGATTGCCGTCAGTAAAGACAAGCTTGTTTGTAAGGTCAAGCTTCCTGAAGATTATCCCGAAGTTACAAAGCTGAAAATTTATTTCGATGATAAATTCGCTGCTGATGTGCCGTTTGAGAGATTAGACCATAGCCAGATTGATTTTGGATATCTTAAGGGTGGAAATCATTCGGTTAAGGCAGAGTTATTTTCTGCTGACAATCAGAAGATAAGTGAAGTAATCAGCCAATTTTACAAAATACCCTCTCAGGAGTTAAAGTTAGATTATCATATTGAAGATTTGGATGTTTCGCGATATTACCCGTCTGTGAGGGCTGAGGGGTCTAAGGTATCTGCCGCAAAAAGCACATTCGATTTTAGTGAAGGACCATTCCCGAAGCAGATAATGGCCAATGGAGTAAAGATACTGGCGGATAATATATCTCTTCTGTTCGATAATAAACGTGCGGTTTTTGAGGGTGCTCCTGAGATTTTACGCAGGCACAAAAATTACATAAAATTTCTCAGCAAGGGTAAAATCGGCAAAGCGGATATCAAAGTAAACGGTACTGTCTATTATGACGGGTTCGTCTGGTATGATGTTACAATTAGCCGACCCGGAGGGCTTAATTATAAACCGCTCAAGGTTATTGCTCCGCTGCATCTTGCAGGTCAACCCCTTATAGGATACAGCAGATTATATTACGATGAGCTTTTCAAAAAGGGCAGGGTAACGGATATTGGTGCTCCGACTGCGTTACCAAGTACATATAACCGTAGATATCAGGGACACGGTACGATTTTCAAGAAAGCCAGAAATCTACCCCTGTGTGCTTATATGTACCTTGCCAGCGACAACGATGAAAATTATGCTGGGCTTTGTCTTACCAGCGAAGGACCGCGTGGCTGGAATCTGAAAAACTATAATCACGTTTACCAGATACGGAAAAGGGAGAATAATCAGACGTGGATATTTTTCAATATCAGTGATGGCAAAAAACCGCTCCGATGCAAAAAAATCAAATTTGCCTTCGGCCTTCAACCATTTCCTCTGCGTGCTTATCCGAAAGACCACAACCTTAAAACTCATATCAACCATTGTACCCTGATGCAAAATTATTACGGTGCGACTCGGACGAAAGACCCGGGCAAAGGGATGACC
>WFQY01000310.1 GCA_015486815.1 Phycisphaerae bacterium
CCTGCTGTTTGTGGAAAACCGCGACGCTGACAAACACAATAAACCATTTACTGCTTGTTTGTGCCCAAAAATCCACTCAAAAGCAAACCTTGTGAGAAATGCGGGTTAGCCGGTAAAGAAGGACTGACTATTTACCAATCGAAAATATATTTTAATACAAAACAGTATTTGGTGCGTATAATTGTCAATGAAACGGTGCAACCACCCATTGTAATACGGCGTATAAAACAAGTAAAATAGAAAAATACTGGAGAAGCTGATGAAAGTATCTTATGATCCGCAAGTAGATGTATTGAGGATTATTTTTTCTAATAATCCTATTGCAGAAAGCGATGAACCAAAACCGGGCGTTATTATAGATTATGATGCAGACGGCAATATTGTCGGTATGGAAATATTACAGGCTTCTACCTCTACCGAAAATCCACGTGCACTCGAATATATGATAGCGGGATAAGACGCCATAAACGAATAGGCATTAATATCTTGATGTCGGTTGTTTGTTCTTCCGTTTTATGGAATTGTTTCCACTTTGCTCAAGCCTGGTTTGAGCATATCAAAAACTTCGGATATGTCTTCGTTACGCAGCCTAATGCACCCTTTACTCTTGAATTTCCCTATGCTCGTGGGGTCATTCGTTCCGTGAATACCAAATCCGACTTTTCCGACAGCATTGCCAGCAATTCCCCTAATCCTAATCCAATAGCCACCCGTCGGATTGTCGGGCGCATCGGGAGCGTAAATCTCTCCCGTATCAGGGTCGCGATATACGGGTTTACGTACACGGTCAGCGACAAGCCAAGTGCCCGTAGGGGTCTTGTTATTTTTTCCGAGCCCAACATCGTACCCGCCTATAAGTGTATCCTGCAAATAGAGATATAACACCAAATCGTGGATTACCACTTTTGCATTGACAGGTCCGAAGATGAGTTTTATCTTTTGACCCGCTCGAAGTCTGCGAGGATTGGCTATATGATTTATCCGACATAGCAATTTATAAGGCACTTTACATCTCTTTGCTATCCTTACCAGCAATTCCCCCGGCTTGACCTTGTACCATTGACACAATGGGTCGTCCGCATAGACGTATTCCGAAAGAATGGTTTGCTGACCTAACTTGATCGCGAGATTTATAAGCGGCTTATTATCGTCATCAGCTATATATCCCGCCAACGATTTGTTCAAAAGTTTACGAGCTTGTATTATCTTATTATCATTTATAAGCTGATTTGCCTGTTGAAGTATCAGTGCTATTCTGTTTGTTATCTCAGCTGTATTCTTAACGACTGATTTGGGTTTGGTTTTGGGTTTGGACGTAGCAAGTAATGGTATCGGAGAATTTTGAGGTTCTTCTATTGGTATAATAACACGCGGCTTGATTTTAGCTACTATCTCGTTTTCTGTGTTATTAATGGACTTAACCTTTTGTAAAGACTGCTGCGTTCTGTGGGTATCGGGAAAGATGTAATCAAAATAATGATACGCCAATAAACAACCTACGAGTATCAACAGCAGATTGCGGAAAAATCCACTTTTTCTGTTCCTTCGAGGTTTCGGTTTATAGAAAAATATCACAGACATTTTGCATCCATGCCAAAAGTATGAGCGACCAATCAAACTCAACAATGATTATTATATTGCCGTTTTCTACAAACTCAAGAAAGAAAACGAAATGTTGGTGTTATCAGCGTTTGATTCAGCGGATAAGTAAAAGTGAGAGCTTATGCAGTTTCACGTCTTTTTCATCGAGGCGGGGCGAATTTACAAAAGGATTGTATAGCGGGTCTGCAATGAGTATCATCCGCCAGGAATTATAGCGTATGGTTTTGTAAAACACCTCAGCGATAGTATATTTTCCGGTAAGTAATAGCTCGAAGAATTCCGAAGGTAGCGGAAAGGCATCGAGAAATGGCTCATCTACGGGACCGAGAGTAGCAGCCACTCCTGCTTGCAGCATTTTCGGACACCAACGATTGTTGTTTTTCTTTTGGTGTAGAGTTTGTGCCTCGAAACTCGCAATATGGTAGCCTACCGCTCCGGGTACGAACGTAAATGCGGGAATATATCGCCGAAGGCTATACCAGCCACAGTATAAAGCGGTATCGGGACAAGCGCCCGGCTTGAAAAGGGACGGGCGATTATCCAAAACGACCTTAAATGATGTTTTACTGCGAAGCAGCTGGGCGAGTCTTCTTAAATCGTCATCGTAAACAATAAACCCTCTTTTCTTCTTTAAGCCTCTTGCATCTATATAGACGGTACCGTTAAGCGATTTTTTTTCAACAGCGATGCTATCGCGAATCATACGTTTGACGATTTCAGCGGATGGAGCGTCAAGCCGCGATACCATCATAACAGGCGGACGATTTATAACGAACGGATGGTCTGCGAATCGCGGATTGAGTGCGTTCGGCACTCTGCCCGCTAACGGATAATCGTTCCATAGAACAAGCGATAATTCGCTATCGACAGCAGCTTCAGAATCCCGCTGCATCAGTCTTTGATAATCCTCGTAGAGGGTTTTTAGCAATAACATCAATCCGCCATATTCACGGGCAATTTCGTAAAATTGTTCATTGTTGCGTTTGAGAGGATTTTTGCCGGCAAGCTGCCAATATTGAGATTCCAATTGGTGAAGCTGATTGAATATCTTGGGATTTCTGTTTTCCGGATTTTGCAAAACGAAAACTCTGCCTTCGAAAATAAATCGCAGGTAAACGAATTTGTCTATCAGCATCTGTTTTTCGATAGGGTCGGATGTGCGTTTGATGTGAGAAACTATTCTACGATACAGCGATTGAATTTTATGATATGTCGATGGAAGCTTGCGGAGGAAAGTATTAATTTTATTGCGAGCGGGTAGAGTCGTGGGTTGAGTTGTGGTCATACCAGCGAGATTTTCGAGCTGACGATAATTATCTTCGAGACTCTTGAAGGTGTAAAAATATTTTTGCTTGATTACATTTGCAAGCTGACGTTGCTTTCGGGTTGGTCGAGAGTCAGCTACTTTAAG
>WFQY01000311.1 GCA_015486815.1 Phycisphaerae bacterium
CCGCCAATTTTTCCCACACGCAGCCAAACTCATCCGTTTGCTTTTGTACATAATTGGCATTGTTTTTCCATTTCAATTCAGGTTTTGGTAAAACACCGCCACCGGTAAAATCATTTCGATAAGGTTCGGGAAGTGCACACGGAACTTTGTCAGGCCCCTCGAATAAAACCGCACGCCTGACTCTTTCTCTCGGCGTCATAATTTTTCCTTTCCTCTTGCAAGGGTATTTAAGCTGATAGCATAGCGTTTAGTCCTTAGTCTTTAGCTTTTAGCTAATAGCTACAGACTAAGAGCTAACAGCTTAATGTTAATTTTGTCGGACTATATTATATCCTTTTCGTATAAAATCAAGCGAAAATTTCCAGCTGATTCAAAAACTCCGATTTGCGCATTACAATCCCGCATCCGCTGCTAATTTCGCAATCAGCTCCTCCGCAAGTTCTCTTTCGGGAGCTTCCCCTATAATCCTTATTATAGGCTCGGTATTGCTCGGGCGTATATGTACCCATGCCTTTTTCTCGGGCCAATCGATACGCAAGCCATCAATCGTGCTTATCTGTTCCTTTTCGTACTTTGAAATTAATTTTTCAATTCGCTGAGGTGCTTCGTTGAGGTTACACGGAAATTTCTTCTTAATCATCACATACTTAGGCAGTTCATCGACAAGCTCGGATATTGTCTTACCTGTTTCTGCCATTAGCTCAAGTATGAGCGCTATTCCCGAAAACGAATCGCGCACAGGGACTACTTTAGGATATATCACTCCGCCATTACCTTCGCCGCCTATCGGACAATTATTTGCAAGCACCGCTTTTGCTACGTTCGTCTCGCCGACAGCTGTCCTTATTACCTTCTGACCGAAACGCTCTGCCAAATCGTCTATCATCCGCGAGGTAGATAAATTCACTGCCACCGAGCCAGCTGACCGCTTAAGCACAAACCAACTCGCTAAGACAACCGTATATTCTTCGCCTATGAATCTTCCCTTTTCATCGACTAACGCTAATCTGTCCGCATCGGGGTCCTGAGCGAAGCCGACGTCAGCTCCGAGCTGACCGACCTTATCAGCGAGTTCGACGAGATTTTCCGCTATAGGCTCGGGAGTATGTGCGAAATCACCGGTTGGCTGATTGTTTATATGAATCAATTCGCAATTAAATTTCTCTATCAAACCAGCGGTACCGACACAGCCTGCCCCGTTTACACTATCAAGCACGACCTTAAACCTACGCGAACGTATTTTTTCGATAAGCTCGTTATCACAGGCATTCAACACCGTCTCGATATGCGTTTTGTGCGTTTCGTCGTTTCTGGTAATATGCCCGCACTCTTTGGCAGATTTATGCTCTATTTGGCCAGAGTTAAATCTCTCTTTTATCTGCTTTGCCCTTCGAGAATCAAACGATAGGCCATCCGCACCTATCATCTTTATCCCGTTCCATTCGATAGGATTATGAGATGCGGTTACCACCGCTCCGCCAGCAGCTTGCAATTTGCGAACCATAAGACACGCACCCGGCGTAGTTACAACGCCAAGGTCTATCACATCACGACCGACAGCCATTAAACCCGCTGACACCGCTGACCGTAGCGCATCTCCGCTTATGCGTGAATCGCCCGCTAATATCACAGGCTTATCATCATTTCCAAGTGCCTGCCCGAACAGCATACCAAAACGCATCGCATCAGCGACCGTCAAGTCCTGCCCAACTATACCGCGAATGCCCGAAACGCTGATAATCAATCCCATAAATTCACCTCGTAGAGTCAAAAGATTATGTAATCAACGGTTTACGATTTACCAAAGCGAACCGTTCTCAGACGGTATTCGGATAATTTGGCTCGCTATTCGTGCGGATTTCTTCTTGCCTTGATTTGATTTGAATACCACATACTGCGTATTTATCATCATATATGGAAATTTCCTAAGCCAACGCCTTAGCGACGGATTGACCGGTATAGGCTGGCCTATGAGCTTACCCTTGCGGCCCGCCTTTACCGCATTTTCCGGATACGCGCCTATCGTTACGATACTTATCACAGGCCCGTGATATACATACGCAGGAATCCCTTTTTTTCGAAGCTCGTTTGTCATATCGACAGCTGCCCGCTTTCGTCCCTTACCGTAAAATCTCGCTATTTGAAGCGTCCAATAGCCAGTTGCATTTTTGAGCAGATATTGACTGTTTATAGGCGGATTAGGCTCGGGCACAGGTTCCAAATGTGCATCTAAAAACGGATATCCCTGATTAGGGACAGCTAACGATTTGATAAATTTGAGATCCCTTTGTGCCCTCGGATCGTCGAGTCCGTTATAACGTCCGTAAACCACAGCGCTCGAGCTATCCGAATCTATTTTTCTTACCTTATGCTTATCGAGCCCGCGTACCGCTATAAGCGAATTATAGATAAGCTGAGCGAACCTTCGACGGCTAGGCCCGACAAACCGCTTGACAACTATCTGCCAATCTTGATTATTGTTTGACGTCGGCGAGGAAAACAACGTAGTGTTATTCTGTGATTCACTACAGCCAGCCAATCCGGCCAAGCCCGCCACCGATATTAACACACAGACAATAATATAGTCTTTACTTAACGTCCTCATTTAACGCCTTTCTCTGCATCTTTAATAACTCTCTTATCCCCTTGCCAGCGACTTTGAGTATCTCCGATAATTGCTTCTGCGAAAATGTCCCTTGCTCAGCTGTCCCTTGCAATTCGACAAGCTCACCTTTGTTGGTCATAACCACATTGAAATCAACGTCAGCTGAGCTGTCTTCTTCGTAATTCAAATCCAAAATAACTCGTCCGCCAACGATACCCGCGGAGATAGCTGCTATCGCTCCCTTTATAGGATTGCCGGTAATTATTCCCTGCTCTCTCGCCCACCTTACCGCATCGACCAGCGCAACATATCCGCCCGTAATAGATGCAGTCCTCGTTCCGCCATCCGCTTGCAGCACATCGCAATCTATCCATATCGTATTTTCGCCGAGCTTGCTCATATCGACAACCGCTCTCAATGCCCTGCCGATAAGTCTTTGAATCTCCTGACTTCGTCCGTCGATTTTACCGATATTTCTGCGTTTGCGTTCGGGCGTACTCGAAGGTAGCATCCCATACTCGGCGCTAAGCCAACCTTCACCGCTTCCCATCTTCCACGTCGGCACCGCCTGTTCAAAATTAGCTGTGCATAATACTCGCGTATTACCCATCTCGATAAGCACGCTACCCGGCGCATACATCGTATAGTGCCTGATGATTTTAACCGGCCTGAGCTGATTTGCTCTTCGCCCGTCCGGACGACTTATTTTCATCATTACACTTTTC
>WFQY01000312.1 GCA_015486815.1 Phycisphaerae bacterium
GTATCAGTCATTTATTGATAAATTTATCAGCGGCCCATGCCCCCCACCTCCGCCACAACCTGACGCCAAGAAAACGGTACAAGACTTTCTAAAGGCAATACGAACAGGGAAACTATAAAATCCAAGTATAGTATAAGAATAAACTACCACAAAACACAAAATGTGCAGCTGAATGCCAATCGAGAATGCCTACACTCACCGAGTTTTTAGTTGAATTAGAAATTAGCAGTATTAGTTCAATACGCTCAACTCTATTGACCGATCAACAATAATAATTTTGCTTACTTCAAGCAAAATTGTAGAGATAAAATAACACTACGCAGGGAGATTGTAACTACTATTGCTCAAATGATATAAGAGCAGTGAAAAGCATCTCGCGGCGGTTACGGAAATCGAAACAAAAGGTTTCGAAAATTATTTATTTTTCTTTATCAGCTTATATTCGATAGCATCGACCAATGCCTGCCAAGAAGCATCGATTATGTTTTCCGAGACGCCTATCGTGCCCCAATGCTCCGATTTGTCAGCTGACTCGATTATTACTCTGACCTTGGCAGCGGTGCCTGCCTGCGAATTTATAACACGCACTTTATAATCGACAAGATGCATATCTTTGACAGCAGGGTAATATTTAACCAGTGCTTTACGCAGAGCGGCATCGAGGGCATTGACCGGGCCATCACCTTCCGCAACGGTATGCTCGGTCTTGCCATCAACGGCAATTTTAACAATAGCTTCCGTCGATATCTGTGATTCGTTCTTCTTTAAGATTACGACACGATAATGGTCGAGGTCAAAAAATTTCTTGTATTTTCCGAGCGCCTTCAGGACAAGCAAATGGAAAGATGCTTCTGCTACTTCAAACTGAAAGCCTGCGTTCTCAAGGTCTTGCACCTTCGTCAAAACCTTTCGAACGAGAGTTTTGTCCTTTAGCTGTTGCATCATCGTACTTTTGGCGATGACATTACTCGCACCGGAAAGTTCACTTATCAATACCTTACGCGTATTGCCGACACTTTCGGGCTTTATATGCTCATAGCTTGAAGTATCTTTAAGTATTGCGTGAACGTGCATTCCGCCCTTATGTGCGAAAGCAGCTGAGCCGACGAAAGGCTGATTGTCTCTAAGATTCATATTTGCAATTTCATATACGAATCTTGAGACATCGGTCAGTTTTTTCAGACTTTCGGGCTTTGCAAGGACATTATAATTCATCTTAAGCATAAGATTCGGGATAATAGCTGTCAGATCGGCATTTCCGCATCGTTCGCCTATGCCGTTAATCGTTCCCTGAACGTGCCGAGCGCCAACTTCGACAGCAGCGAGAGTATTTGCGACAGCTAATTCGCTATCATTATGGCCGTGGAATCCGACAATCACGCCACTGCCGAGAAACTCACAGACTTTTGAGGTGATGTCTTCTATTTCCGTTGTCAAGGACCCGCCGTTGGTATCACACAGGCAAACCGTAGTTGCCCCCGCTTCAGCGGCAGCTTGAAGCACCTCGAGCGAATACGCTGGATTGCGCTTATAGCCGTCGTAAAAATGCTCAGCATCAAAAATTACCTCTCTGCCTTTCTTCTTGCAATACCGTACGGAATCCGCAACCATCTTAATGTTTTCTTCTTTACTTACGCTTAGCACCTTATCGACCTGAAATTCATCGCTTTTGCCGACAATGGTAACCACCGGAGCTTTGCTCTTTATCAACGCCCCTATGCTTGTATCGTCGCAGGCACGTTTGTTTTTTCTGCGAGTCATACCGAAGGCAGCTATTTTCGAATGTTTGAGTTTGCATTTGCGAATTTCAGCGAAAAAGGCTTCGTCTTTGGGATTGCTCAGCGGATATCCGCCTTCGATATAATCGACGCCAAACTCATCAAGTTTTTTGGCAATGGCAAGTTTGTCAGCAAGCGAAAGTGAAACACCCTCTGCCTGCGTACCATCACGCAAAGTAGTATCATAGACCCAAACCCGATTTTCATTTTGTTTTTTCTTTACCATCGTACTTCTTCCTGCCTGTATCGTTTACTTATATTTACCCTACTTACTTTTGCCAGCTCCAGTTCAATATTTCTTTATCATAGTCAAACAATTCATTCTCACTGAAGAATAAATCAATCTCACGTTTCGCTGATTCCGGAGAATCGCTCGCGTGTATAAGATTATATCGCATTGATATGCCAAAATCTCCTCTAATTGTACCTGGCGATGCCTTTTGTCCATCGGTCAGCCCCACCATCGCTCTGACAACAGCAATAGCACCGGGGGCTTCGAGTACCATCGTAATTACCGGCGAACTTGTGATATAATCGACAAGCCCCGAAAAGAACTCTTTGCCTTTGTGTTCAGCATAATGCCTCTCCGCTAACGTACGGTCGATGTGTATCATTTTCATTGCTATGATTTTGAAGCCCTTGTTTTCGAATCGTTCGATAATCCGTCCTATCA
>WFQY01000313.1 GCA_015486815.1 Phycisphaerae bacterium
CCCCGCTGACTTTGAGTACATAATATCTACTTTAATTTTCAATTTTCGGAGATAAATTTCAATGATTGATATCGAAAATATTCTCGGAAAGAGTTTTGAATGTGAATGTGGCAAGACGCATACGATTCCCACAAAATATCTGCTATATGATGACGATGCAATATTGAAAGTGCCAGAGATTCTCGCAAGCGAAGCTGCTGGCAAATCTATTGGGCTTTTCGCTGATGTTCGCACTTATGAAATCGCAGGCAAAGATGTTGAGAGCAAACTCGTCGCTGATGGCTTTTCCGTACAGACGATAATCGTGCCTGATCCGCCCGAAGGTACGCCTGTGTGCGACGATAAGACGCAAGCGAAAGTAGCTGCCCAGCTGCGGTCGGTCGATGCGATTGTAGCGGTTGGCTCGGGTGTTATAAACGATCTTTCCAAATGGACAGCCTTCGATCGCAACATTCCCTATATGTGCTTTGCGACAGCTGCCAGTATGAATGGTTATACCGCTGCTAATGTCGCTTCGATTATCAACGGCCTTAAGACGATTGTTTACGCACGTGCGCCGATAGCGGTTGTTGCAAAACCAGCGATTATCGAAAATGCACCGTATAAGATGACAGCTTCGGGCTTGGGGGATGTATTAGCTAAGCCGGTGAGTACCGCTGATTGGGTAATGAATAATTTTTTGTTCGATGAATATTTTTGCGATAGATGCACACAGATGATTTCCAAGATCGAGCCAAAATATTTCGAGCATCCGCAAGAAGTCAAAACCCGAAAGCCCGAAGCGATAAAAGCACTTTATGAAGCGCTTATTTATTCCGGTATTGCGATGACGATGGCTGGCACATCAGCCCCCGCTTCGGGTGGCGAGCATATGCTCTCGCATACGCTTGATATGATGTGGCTTGTCGATGGCGTCGAGCATGATATGCACGGCAGACAGGTTGGGTTGGGGACGATTTTCGCATCCGCTTTATACGAAAAGATTCTTACAATAGATACGCCAGCGTGTGTAGATGCTCCGTCTGCAATCGACAGAAAATTTTGGGGCAGATTAGCGGGCACCGTTGAAGAGCAGTATAATCTTAAAAACCCTCACCTTGAAATTATGAAGCGGAAATTGTCGGACATTAATAATTGGCGGCAATTCAAATCAGTTATAAAACCGAGAGTTCGCAAGCCAGCTGATATTAAAAATTGCCTCAAACTCGCTGATGCTGCTCATCGTGTTGCGGATATCGTCTGCTCGTATGAACGTGTATTGCAAGCTGCTTTGCATATGCACGAGATCCGCAAACGCTGCACTGTCGTTGATCTTGCGTATGTACTCGGCATTATGCCGACAGTAGCGGAAGAAATAATAAACGAATGGCTGATGTGAAATTGATAGACACTAAACGTCTTATTACAATAGTGCGTTGACCATCTACGAGCGTTTACCTTCTGTATATGGTTGTAAGTATTTTTAACGCTTTATCGAGCTGAGGTTTTGTGTGTGCTGCACTTATCTGCGCTCTGAGTCTGGCAGTGCCTTTGGGCACTACCGGATATCCGAACCCCGTTATCAGTATGCCTTTTTCTCGCATTTTCTCTGCCAGCTTGATTGCCTTGGCAGTATCACCGATGATTATTGGCACGATAGCTGTTGGTGAATCGATAACTTCAAACCCTGCTTTTTTAAGGCCGTTGCGAAAATATTCTACATTTTCCCGCAATTGAGTTACCAGCTGAGGATTATTTTTCAGCAATTTCAAAGCAGCTAATGCTCCGCCTGCGGTCATAGGCGCAAGAGCGTTACTGAATAATTGAGGCCGACTACGCTGAACCAAAAGCTCTATAATCGGTTTGGCCCCAGCTACAAATCCACCAGCAGCTCCTCCCAACGCCTTGCCTAACGTACCCGTAATAATATCTACCGATACACCAAAATATTCAGGCGTGCCCCTGCCTGTCTTGCCGACTACCCCGTGTGCGTGCGAATCATCGACCGCTACCAAAGCATCATATTTCTTCGCGAGTTCAACAATGTCAGCCAAATTCGCAAGATCACCTTCCATACTGAACACACCGTCGGTAATAATGAGTTTTCGTCTGCTATTTTTCGCCTGTTCGAGACATCTCTTCAAATCATTCATATCATTATGCCTATAAACCAGACGCTGAACCTTCTTTCCGCAAAGCCGACACGCATCGATAATACTTGCATGATTAAGTTCGTCGCTGATAACAGTATCACCTTCATCTGACAATGTCGGTACCAACGCTTCGTTTGCATTCCAGCAGGATACATACGTTGTTGCACTTTCCATATTTAAAAAATCAGCAATTTCTCGCTCAAGCTCTTCGTGTATGGTAAATGTTCCGCAAATAAAACGCACCGATGCGGTACCATAGCCATACTTTTCCATTGCTTTCGAAACGCCAGCTATTACCTGAGGATGATTGGCTAATCCGAGATAATTATTACTGCAGAGATTTATTAATTCACTGCCATCTTTTAATTTGACCACCGTATCCATCGGGCCGTCGATAACCGGTGCGATTTTGTAAGTGCCATCACGACGCAAACCATCGATTACGCTTCGAATTTCTTCGATTGTACCGCTCATTATTTTCCCTCCCAGCTGAGAACGATTTTTCCTGCTTGTCCCGATTTTGCTACCTCAAATGCTTTTTCAAACTCCGTATAATGAAAACGATGTGTAATGACAGGCGTAATGTCAAGTCCGCATTGTATCATCATTGTCATCTTATACCATGTCTCATACATCTCGCGCCCATAGATGCCTTTTATTGTCAAACTGTTAAATACAACCGTATCCCAATCGATTTCCGCTCGCGGAAGAATCCCAAGCAATGCTATCTTTCCGCCGTGGCACATATTCGCTAACATATCACGAAACGCCTGCGGATTGCCCGACATTTCCATACCGACATCGAATCCTTCGAGCATACCAAGCCGCTGTTGCGCATCAGCAATATTGTCCTTGCGCATATCAAGCGCTAGTGTCGCTCCCATCTTCTTTGCCAAATCCAATCGATAAGGATTGATATCGGTTACAACTATGTGTCTGGCTGCGCAGTGCCTAGCGATAGCTGTCGCCATTATTCCGATAGGTCCAGCACCGGTAATCAATACATCCTCACCAAGTACATCAAACGATAGGGCGGTATGAGTTGCATTGCCAAGCGGATCGAAACAGCTTAATACTTCAAGCGGAATATTCGGATCGCAAGGCCAAACGTTCGTTACCGGAATGGATAGATATTCCGCAAACGCTCCGTTGCGATTTACCCCTATTCCTTTCGTATTCGGACATAAATGCCTTCGACCGGCAAGACAATTTCGACAGCGTCCGCAAACAATATGCCCCTCGCCACTCACCAAATCGCCTTTCTTGTAATCATGTACATTCGAGCCGAAATCTTCAACCACGCCTACGAATTCGTGTCCTACTGTTAATCCCACGGGTATCGTCTTTTGTGCCCACTCGTCCCAATTCCAGATATGAATATCCGTTCCGCATATACTTGTTTTCAGAATTTTTATAAGCACATCATTTATGCCTATTTCCGGAATCGGAACATCTTCAAGCCATAAGCCTGTCTTGGGTTGCGATTTAACCAATGCTTTCATCGTTTTATGCTCCCGTACACACAAAAGTTTAATATATTGCGA
>WFQY01000314.1 GCA_015486815.1 Phycisphaerae bacterium
GATAAGACGATGGGCCAAGTCGTAGAATTTCCGCTCGACGATTACAGTAAATTAGATGATTTTAAGTTTCCGAATTACAAGGAGCCAGACAGATATGAACATTTGAAAAAAGTCATCGCGGAAAACAAAGAGGAAAAATTTGTCTTAGTAAGTATTCCTTTTAGTCTGATTCATCGGCTTGAATATTTGCGTGGGCACGAAGCTGCTTGGACAGACCCTTATGAGTATCCCAATGAGCTTGAAAAACTGCTGGACATATTAGCGGATATCGCTATCGATGCGATTGATATGCTCGCGGAGATTGGCGGCGTCGATGGGATATTTTCCTGCGATGATTGGGGCTTGCAGGATCGACCGATGGTGAGTCCGGACATTTTCGCGAAGTTTTGGAAGCCACGATATAAACGGGTATATCATCACGCACACGAGAAGGGAATGTTGACGTTTCTGCATAGCTGCGGACACATTACCGATTTACTACCTCACTTTATAGAAGCTGAACTTAATGTGATTCAGCAGGATCAGCAGGAGAATATGGGTGTGAATGTATTAGCTGAGCGGTTCGGCGGAAAGCTTTGCTTCTGGGATCCTGTTGATATTCAAAATACGATGGTGCGTGGTACGGTTGAAGATGTGCGTGCGTATGCACGTAAATTGATAGACAGTTTCGGGCAATTCGATGGTGGATTCATAGCTATGTGGTATGGTTCGCCCGATGCGGTCAATCATAGTTGGGAGAAAATACACGCTATGTGTAAGGAATTTATCGAGTATGGCGAGCGGGTATATCGGAAATAGAAATCTAACGTAAAGGAATTGCAAATGACACCCAAAGAACGTTGGCTTGCGGTATTGGAAAGAAGCTCTGTCGATAGAGCACCTTGTGATATATGGGCGACGTATGAGGTGCGAGATAAACTCTGTAAGCATCTTGGCTGCAATGATTACTGGGAGGTAATAGATAAACTCGAAATCGATGCGCCTTATACTGTTGGCGGAAGGTATGTCGGGCCTAAACCGAAGGAAAACACAAACTTGTGGGGCGTTAAATTTAGGACGGTCGATTACGGTTCGGGGACATATAGCGAAGCTGATTCTCACCCGTTAGCTGACGTTAGGACAGTAAAGGAGCTTGAGCAGCATCCTTGGCCGTCAGCTGACTGGTTTGATTTTTCGGACGTAAAAGAGCAGATAAAACAGCATCAGCATCGTCCGATACGAGCGGGACATATCGAGCCATTTTTGCTTTATTGCCATTTGCGTGGAATGGAACAGGCGATGATGGATTTGATAGAGTTTCCCGAATTCATAGAATATGTCTTCGATAAAATCTTCGAGTTCGAGACGAACAAATTGGAACGTATATTGGCACAGGCGGGCGAGATGATAGATGTTGTTGTTACAGCGGAAGACCTTGGCTCGCAGACGGGACCTATGCTCTCGCTCGAGCATTTCAGAAAATTCTGGGTGCCACGATTCAAAAAATATATCGCACTCGCTAAACAAGTAGGTGCGCACATATTTTATCATACCGACGGAGCTGCGAGGGTTTTCATTCCTGATTTGATAGATATGGGGGTTGAAATTCTCAATCCGATACAAGCGAATTGTCCGGGAATGGAGCGAGAGGGATTGAAAAAAGATTTTGGCGATAAACTCGTATTTCACGGCTCGGTCGATAATCAAAAGGTGCTGCCGTTTGGCTCGCCCGAAGATGTCCGCAAAGAAGTTATCGATTGTTTCGAGACCCTTGGCATCGGTGGCGGATATATTTGCGCACCGTGTCATAACATTCAGCCGAATACTCCCGTCGAAAATATCCTTGCGATGTATGATACGATAAAAGAAATTGCAAGTGATTCGAAATATACAGAACCCCTTCGAAAGGATTAAATAGGCTTCAATCGTGACAAAATCGGTGTATAATAATTAGTAGTAGCGGTGTGAGGAAAAGTAATGACTATTGCAGAACTACAAAGAGATTTTCTGCTGGATTATTTGCGGGAAAACAAAGACTTTTTTCGCAAACATTTTGGTATTACCCGAATAGGAC
>WFQY01000315.1 GCA_015486815.1 Phycisphaerae bacterium
ACCCGTGGCTTGCATTTATTGCTATGTTTATATATATAGGCGCCAAATCCGAAACGGAAGCAGCTTACTGGAAGGAAAAATTCAGCCACATTCCCGTAACGGAGTTTTATAATCCTAATATTGTTTATCTTAATCCCGAAGCGCCGATATTGCAGGCGGATGAGATTGCCCGTCAGACGGGGCAATGCAATATTCCGATAGTAAAAGATAATCTGCTCGAAGGGATGCTATGGAAAAATGACCTTGTCCGAGCTGTCAGAACGGGACAGGTCAATCGACCCGTAAAAGATTTTATGAGCAAACGGTTGACCTATTGTACGGAATCAGATAATTTAGCAGATGTAATTCGAACGATGATCGATAGAAATGTCAACTACGTAGCGATTGTCAAAGACGGCCAGATCAAGGGATTCATTACTCAGGACGGTATCTGGGATCTTGTTTCGGGAAAAGGTAATAAAGTGGGACAATAACAATGGAAGCAAAGAATACGCAGAGTAATAATGTAACAGCTGTTTTTTCCGGAGTTTTCGACCCGATAACCGAAGGGCATCTGGATATAATTAAACGAGGAGCTGCTATTTTCTCGCGGTTGGTAATAGCGGTGGGAACAAATCCGGAAAAGTCGGAATTGTTTTCGAAAGAAGAACGTGTAGCGATTATAAGTGAGCTTGTAAAGGACTTGCCGAATGTCGAGGTACACGGATATGAGGGTCTGACGATTAACTTTGTCAAATCCATAGGCGGAGGGGTGATTCTCAAGGGGATAAGGGATACGGTTGATTTGAGATATGAACTTCAGCAGGCAAATACGAACAGGATCGCAGGAGAGATTGAAACGTTGTTTATGCTCGCCACCGATAGACACGCATTAACGAGCAGCACGCTAATAAAGCAAATAGCGGCGATGGGTGGAGATGTAAGCTCATTGGTGCCGAAGATAGTAGATGATAAGCTTAAAGAAAAATTTGCAAGATGAGCGGAATCTTTTTTGTGGTAAATTTACGACAAATATGTTAAGAATATAGAATTAACGTCTCACAATAAGCTATTTTCAGAGTAGCAATTTTCGGGACGGGAATGGAAAGTATGAATTTATCCCGAGATGATACATTTATTACGGTTTGCCCGGGATGCAAGAAGCGATACAGACTTGCAAACAAATATCTCGGTAAGACGATAAAGTGCAAACACTGTCAGCAGGTCTGGAAGGCTCAGGCATCCGACGACCAATTTGTTTACGGAGATACTACAGACCTGCCAAGTACAAATCAGACGGGATTGTCTCAAACATCGGAAAAAACCACGGGTGAGACAAATTCATCGAAAACCGGCGTGTCATCGGCACTTAATGATACATCTTCTATTGACGTAGAGCAATATTGGCTTGGTAAAAAGCTCGGACGATTCGAAGTGGTAGATGTGCTCGGTAAGGGTGCGATGGGTGTGGTCTTTCGTGCGCATGATCCCGCACTTAAGCGCGACGTGGCACTTAAGATTCTCGAAAAGCAATTCATCAAATCTCAGAAACGGACATATCGTCTCGAGCAGTTTATCAGAGAGGCACGTTCGGCAGCTCGACTTTCACACCCGAATAGTGTTACCGTGTTCGAGATAGGTCAAGACAAGGGCTGGTACTTTATCGCTATGGAAATCGTACCTGGTGGAACGCTGCTCGATCTGGTTAGAAAGAAGAAGAAAAAAGTTCCTATTGACGTAGTGTGCGAGTTGATCGCACAAGCAGCTGATGCATTGTCTGCTGCTCACAGGCTCGGAATTGTTCACAGAGATATCAAGCCGAGCAATCTTATGCTTACGTCGGATGGTAGGATAAAAGTTGCAGACTTCGGATTAGCTCAGCTGCAAGACACATCCGACGATTTCGAGCTTCCGACAAAAGCTGTCGGAACGCCCTACTGGATGTCGCCTGAGCAATGTAAGGGTCAAACAGCTATTCCGCAGAGTGATATTTATTCTCTCGGAGCTGTCCTTTATTTCGCACTTACGGGTGAAGTGCCATTCAAAGGCAGAACCAAACGCGAAATACTTACTCAACACATAAATGCTCCTGTTCCCGACCCTCGAAAGACAAGGAAAGATGTCTCGGAGACGCTCTATAATATTATCAAGAGGGCGATGGCAAAAAATCCTGCGGAGCGATTTCGCGATGCTGCGGAAATGGCTATTGCATTGCGTAATATTGCAAACGCTATCAGGCAATCAAGAATGGCGGAGAAATGGTGGACTAAATTGGCGGGTACGGGGACAGTATCGACAGGTACTTCGCGTCAGAAAAAAACTTCTCCTGTTGTTAAGTTTCTTCTTATTTTGATACCGCTGATTTTGATTATAGCTGGTGTCGTTTATTTCGCCAGAAGACCTTCGGCACCACCTGCTACTCCTGCTAAACCCAAGCCCAAACCGGTTAAGATTACGCCGGCGGAGGTAAAGGTTCCGGTATATGTAATCAAGGGGCAAAGGACATATCACGCTAAGGGCTGCCCACTTCTCAAAGGCGTCCCTGCGAGTATGTTGATAAAGTTTGATTCTGACAAGGATGCGGAAAAGGCAGGCAACGTAGCTTGCAGGTATTGTCAGGATTTATTGAAGAAACAAAAAGCAGAGGCTTTGAAAAAACTACGAAAGGCTCGGCAGAAAAAATAGTCTTTGGCTATTAGTCTGTAGCTGTTAGCTTAAGAGGAAAAGCTATTTAGCTATTAGTCCTTAGCTTTTAGCTATTGGCGTGAGGGAGATTAGTTGTCAGCAGGCAGGTCATTGGAGTTTCGGATGGAACGAATCAATGCACCTAAGGCTTTGCTTGCGTGATCGAATTGTTGGCAGACGGGAGCGTACGTATCTTCAGATAGATAATTCAGACGCCGAGCTAAGGATAGTTGATATTCTGCCTCTCGCAGAGAACCAAACGCCATATCAAGAAAATGCAGAAAATCAGCCTCTGTGTTTCGGGCACATCCTTCGACTATATTGGAAGCTGCTGAAACAATGGCTCTGCGTAGTTGCATAGCGAGTGCAAACTGCTCATATTTGGGGAAGTTGCGCGATATTTCATAAACCTGCAGAGCAAGTTTGCC
>WFQY01000316.1 GCA_015486815.1 Phycisphaerae bacterium
CCTTTCTATTTGGATTACGGACAATTCCGTAACTTTTTATAAATCCAATAGTAAGGCTTTTTACTTCAAAAAAACAGTCTTTTCTTGTGAGAAATGCGGGCTAAGCTCGCTCCGTTAGCGATATTTTTAAGCTGACCGATAACCTGCGTATAGATCTTCTCAAACGGATTGACTTTATCTCGCATACCGCGCCAAGCGTAGATATGAAAGCCAGCGATGACCACTGTCCATTGTTTTATTAACGATTGTAGCCGAGCCGGCAGCTCAGCGAAGCTTGTACTGTCAAACGGACTGGCATAGCCAGCTTGCTTGAGATAGCTATCGACGATAGCTTCCGCTGCCTCTATCGCTTTATCGACTGCCTGCTGCTCTTCATTGCTTAACGACCCGTCTCTGTCTTTATCCGCCCAGTCGGTAATATTCGCAGACGAAAAGAAACTGTTTAAGTCTTCACTACTTGCATAGGTAGGCATATCTTGTCTCCGAAAGAAATGAATAGAAAAAGGATAGAAATTATTGAAATGTCAGATAGAGTATCGGGCGAGTACGAGGTTATCGGTAGATATTTTTGCGATAATCAATATCAAGTACATCTACGACCTTAGCTTTATCGTCTATCTCGTATATGATTCTCAATTTGCCAACTCGGATTCTCCATCCGTCACGATTGGTGAGTTTTCTTGCGTTTGGAGCTCTTGGTTTGGTTTGTAGTTTAATCAAAGCCTGTTTAACACGTTGATAATCCCGAGAAGTTAGCTTTGAAAGAAACTTTGAAAATTTGTATGGTACATTGACCTGATAACTCATTTTCGATTTCTCAGACGTTCGGTAACTGATAGAAATTCATCGAGGGCAAGTGTCTTTGTCTTTCGCTTGCGTTTTTTGGCAGCATCGTAAGCCTTTATTTCCTCAAGCTCTTCCATCGCCGCCATCATCTTCTTATATCTGGAAAGAGTGAGCAATACCCCGACAGGCTTACCTTCTTTATCAACAACATATTGTTCCGCTACAACAGACATAAGACACCTCAAATCTATTCGGTTATTCAAACATCCTTACATCTTTATTTTATGCTGACAATGCATTATTTACAATCCTATTTTGTGGTTGCCGATAGAGAAGATAGCAAATGTACTACCTTCTCTATCGGTTTATTTTTTCGTTATACAAACGTTGTTCTCACGCAATACTGCCAATATCCATACGCCAATGCATATCTCGCACGAACGCCATAGAGATATTTTTCGCGTTTGAACGATTCCTCACTGCCCTCAGCCAAAGCTGTAAATTCCAATGGCTCTCTGTCCTGAAAGATGAACGGACGAACTTCGACATCCGTTCGGCACAGATACCACTTGCTCGAGCTGGTAAGCCGCGGAAAGACAATTACCTGTGCTTCGCCGGAAAGAATATTCGTCGAGCTGCCAAGCATATCCGCAGTCAATGCCTGCTTTGCCCGATACCATAAAGCGGTCGGTACGACAGCGACGAGCCTACCAAGCTCATTATTCATAGGCTCACCCTGATCATCCTTATAACTCAATAGAGTTTCGACCGCTTGCTGATATGCGTCAGCGAATTCGTCCGCTGTTATCGCAGAAGTATCCGATGCGTCGTAGGTCAGATCGTTTGACTGCGTGCCGCTATCGCCACTTTCGTGCGATGAAGAAAAGAAGGTAGTCCCGTCGTAGCTTGTATAGCCCGACTGATCGCCATTCTCGAGCATAGTCGCAAGGAGCTTGTCCGGATGAGTAGCTGCCCTGCGTGCAAGCTCACGTATTCTGACAACAATTTGTCCAAGCTGATCGTCAGCGAGCTCATCCCGATCGACTTCGATCGTCGCTTCGTATTTGTGATTGTCAACGCTATACGATTCGCTTCTTAATCCCTTAGCCAATCTGCCCGAGCCCCACTGTCGCATCTGCGGAACAGTGCCAAGCCAGCGGTAACTTTCCGAGGCACCGGTAGAACGAACCACCGTTGCAAGCTCACGCCAAATCGGATTGACCGCCTTCAGCGATGAGAAAAAATTCCCCTTCAATGCACTTGTCGTTAAACCCGTATCTATTACAGTAGCCATAATCAATATCTCCTCAAAAAATTTGTAATGTTAATTTCTCTCTTCTTTCTTCAATCATCAATCTTCAATCATCAATTCTTCCCTCTCTCCTCTCTCTTCGCTCTTCTCTTTTCTTCCCTACGGTAGCGGATAATATTCGATACTAAGTCCGCCACCTACGCCAGCTGACGAAGTAGCAGCTGATACCTTCGCCCATATACGTGTATTAGCAGCCACCGTCGTACCGACAAGCGTAAGATTGCTTGGCGAGCCGTTGGTAAGTGTCGTCAGATTGAAGTTATCGACGATCTCGTCAGGATCGCTATTGTCGGTGCCGACGTTGAGAGAGCCAGCGTCAGGCTTAGTTTCGAACCAGACCTGCGCCTTTACGATAACTACCTTCGTACCGAAGGCAGCTACCGGATTGGAAGTGTCCGAATCGGTCTGCGAGCTAAGCGGAACGGTGATAGTATGCGTTAAGCGTTTTTGCGGATCGATGCGTACGATAATTTGTCCGTTGGCTGGCACGTCGATTATTTGCCCTATGTACGAAGCGTTTCCGCCCGACAGAGTAAGCGTATTATCATCACTGGCGAAGACAGGCCTTCCGATGTCGGTTTTGCTTGCACCCGAGAGTGAAGACTCGAAATCACCCTGAGTAAAGAGGATAACTTCGCGGTCGCCGTTTGAGCCGCTTGAGTTGTCGCACTGCTCGTAAGCTAACCCTTGAAACTGGTCGCCCGCTTGCAGTGGCCTAACGTAACCGCTGGCTCGATCGAGCCCAACGAGCCCGCCGCGATAGATAGTAGTAGCAGCTTTAACCGCAAGCGTGCGAAGCTGCTGATCCAAATAACGATTAACATTCACATCACTACTTAAAGTCATAATTAAAACTCCTTAAAAAATGGAACAAAAGCAACATTTGCACTTACATAAATATTTTTGACGAATCGCAATATTCTAACATTCTTAAG
>WFQY01000317.1 GCA_015486815.1 Phycisphaerae bacterium
CTCGGAGGTTCCGCAAATTGGGTTAATCTCACATTGGCCTATGATACCGCAGGATGTATCCGAATATTCGGATATGTTTTACGCTTTCGTTTTTCTTTCGGGTGTGCCAGTAATCCGAAGAATTCATCGCGAAAAAATGATACCCGAAGATATAAGTGAAGATACACTAAGCGATTTTGAGCTATGGATAAATGAACATCGCAAGAGAACCGGAAGATGGGGCTTTAGCCAAAAAGCATGGATTACACATCATTTTTCATGCGATCTGTTCAAACTCGGCCGGCTTCAGTTTCAATTTCATCGGTGCGATTTCAATTTTTATGTCTTTAAGCATCGAAGCGAACACAAGGTAATTGTGTTTACTCCGGATGGTGCAAAGTTTCGTTCCGACGGGCAATTCGACGGTGCAAATGGCATATTCGATGAGAAGGGTAGCTGGTCTTCGTATTTCAGGCAGGCTGACGATTATGTGGAAGGCGATATTATTTCTCCTTTGGGTTTTGCGGAAAACAAGCGAATGAGACTTCAAAAATCCGATTGGCAGCTTATCTTGCAAAAAGGCGACCCGGTATTGGCGGTGCATATACCAGCGACGGGGGCGATGAGACACCACCTCTGCGGTGAGTCGTTCCGAAAGGCAGCAGAATTTTTTCGGAGATACTTTCCCGGATTTAAGTTTCAGGCATTTACTTGTGATTCTTGGCTTTTGGACGCTCAACTTGAAAAGTATCTACCGGAAGAATCCAACATCGTAAAGTTTCTCCGTGAATTTTATCTTCTGCCGGTGCCTGATGCGTCCGAGCGACAAACTTTTGAAAGGGTATTTGGTAGAAAATATGATAATTTGGACGAAGCACCGCAGGAAACTTCACTTCAGCGGGCTGTTGTCGAGCATTGCAAAAATGGCGGGCATTGGCGGAATGGTGGAATGATATATTTTCCGCAGGATATACCAAAATGGGGCAAATGCGTGTATCGGTTATCGGGCGAGGAGGCGTAGTTGACATAGCTCGTAGTTACGATTAGGATAGCTGATTCGGGAGAAGATATTTTAATGGCATATCAAGGTGGAAAGTTTGTATTCCGACGATTTGGCCGATCTTATCATCTGCGGATAGAAACCGCTGACGATTTGCGTAGAGTACCCGAGCTTGACGAAGCTTTATGGATAGCGGGCGGAGCACCGATAAAATCTTTCAACTGCGATGAAACTTTTCTTAAGCTTATCGATACCGATAATAATGATAGGATAATGTGTTATGAGCTTAAAGATGCTATCCGCTGGATTTTCAGCGTGCTGAAGGATGTGAGGGGCATAACGAACAAAAGCGATATTCTCTTGCTTGATGCGATAAATATCGAAGATGAAGAAGGTGCGAAGATACATCGGGCAGCTGAAAAAATCATCGAGCGGATTGGTTCGTATGATGAGAGAGGCACGATAAGTTTGGAGCAGGTGCGTAAGCTTAAAGCATCTATCGAAAATGCCTCGGTCAGTGAAATAGGAGTTGTGTTACCACAATCAGCTGACGATGAGCGGATACGACAATTCATTACTGATATAATAGCAATCACAGGTGGAACGAAGCATCCGTCGGGTGCGATGGGAATAACTCAAAGTCAGCTTGATGATTTTATCGCACGTGCAAAAAGATGGCTTGAGTGGAATGAGCAAGGTAAAATTCCCGATGGGACAACCAATACATCGATAATGCCTTTGGGAAGCGAAACGCCAATTGCTTACGGGATTTTTTCGCATCTTCGGAATAAGGTCGATGAGTATTTTATGCAATGTGAGCTTATAGCGGTCAATCCGCAGGCTGAGCAGAAGCTCATTCCCGATATAAGCACGCTTGGTCAGACGGATATTACAAACCCCGATACGATCGCTAATTTCATAAAGCAAGCACCGATAGCTAAGCCTAATCGGGAAGAGAAACTCAATCTCCAAGCTGACATAAATCCGTACTATAGAAAAGAATTTATTTTATTTGTCGATAAGGTTGTCAAGCCCATATTGGGCGATGTATCCGAAATATCCGCTGACGATTGGGAAAAGGTAAAAACTACTTTCGCTGATTATGAAAACTGGCTTAACAGTAAGCCCGACCAGTCGGTCTCATCGCTTGGCGAAGATAAGCTAAGAGAATATCTTACGCCTGGGTATTATCAGCAGGTAAGCAATCTCATTACCGAGCGAAAAGAGACAGCTTTTGTGCTCGACAATATTCGTTTGACGGAAAAAGCGATTTTATATCAGGCGTATCTGATCGACTTTGCCAATAATTTTGTCGGGTTTCCTTATCTCTATGATGCCAAAAAGCATGCGATGTTCGAGATGGGCACGGTGATTATGGATGGCAGGAAATTCACATTCGCCATCAAAGTCGAAGACATCAATCAGCATAGTAAAATCGTGGGCTTGAGCAATATGTTTGTTATGTATCTGGAAGTATTTACCCGCGAGGCCGATGAGAAATACTATATCGCTGTTCCCGTAACTTCGGGTGATAAGGGTAATATTTCCGTTGGCAAGCGTGGGATATTTCGAGACGTAAACGGGCGAGAATTTGATACACGTGTGATTCGAATAGTAGAAAATCCGATAAGCATAAGGGAGGCGCTGCTGAGTCCGTTCCAGAGGCTTGGTAGAATCATAACGGGGAAAATAGAGGCAATAACGAGTTCTGCGGAGAAAAAGCTCGATTCAGCTGCGGAAAAACTCACATCGACGTTTGAGACAGCGAGTAAACCTTCTGCCGCTCAGAGACAATCAAGCGGATTGATTACAGGTGGCGTATTGATGGGTGGCGGAGTGGCAATAGCTGCTATCGGAACAGCTGCCACTTATATAGTAAAGACATTGGTAAGCATAGGGCCTTATAAACTTTTGCTCGGGTTGATAGGTATAATATTAATCGTAGCGGTGCCTATTTCGATTCTTGCGATTATCAAACTGAGACGCAGAGACCTTAGCGTGGTACTCGAAGGAGCTGGCTGGGCTATAAATTCACGGATGCGGTTGACTTTCAGGCAGGGGAAATTTTTCACTCAACGCCCAGCATATCCGAAAGGATCGAGGGGCGTATATCGGATGCGGAAAGCTATTATGGGTGTATTGA
>WFQY01000318.1 GCA_015486815.1 Phycisphaerae bacterium
ACGGTACGCTGACCAAGCCGATATTGGACTTTGATAAGATACGCGCGGAGCTTGGCATAGTCGATGGGTCCGTCTGGGAAACGATTCTTGAAATGCCAGCTAATCAACGTGAGCAAGCGGAGCGGATTTTGCTGCAATACGAATTGCAAGCTGCCAAATCGGCGGAACTTAACGAAGGTGCAAAAGAGATTTTGGATATTTTGAATCGACGTAATATACGCTACGCTATTCTGACTCGTAATTGCAGGCAGGCGTGGGAAATAGTACGCGATAAATTTTCGCTTAACGTTTCGTTGGCGTTTACTCGTGAGCATGGGCATTTAAAGCCCGACCCGTTAGCGGTTTTGCAGATTACCGAAGCATTGAAGATATCAGCGGAAAATTCACTGGTTGTCGGTGATTATCTGTTCGATATACAAGCTGGCAAAGAGGCGGGTGCGAAAACAGCATTGATTGTGCATAAGGATAAATTACCAGATTATGCGGTGCTTGCGGATTATATCATACGTAATTTGCTTGAGATTTCGGATATTATTGATAACGGGAAATTGTGATGAGTAATATCAGAGTTGGTATTGGCAACGATATTCATCGCCTCGTCGAAGGCAGAAGGTTATTTTTGGGCGGTATTGAAATTGATTACGAAAAAGGACTGATCGGTCATAGCGACGGTGATGTGGTGATTCACGCTATTATCGATGCGATACTCGGGGCGGTTGGTTTGGGTGATATCGGTGAGATGTTTCCCGATACCGATGTACAATATAAAAATATAGATAGCAAAGAATTGCTGAGGAAAGTGGTTGGGCTTGTTGCGGACAAAAAGTTTAGAATAGAATATATTGATATTATAATACAGGCGGAGCAGCCGAAGTTGAAAAGCTATAAAACGCAGATGAAAGAAATTCTCGCGAACATAATCGGAACGGATGTTCAGCAAATCAATATAAAAGCAAAAACCAACGAAGGTTTGGATGCAATAGGAACAGGAAACGCGATAGCAGCTATCGCAGTTGCTACTGTTGTAGAGGAACGATAGATGGGAATAAAAATTTACAACACGATGACGCGAAAGAAGGAAGATTTCGTGCCGGTTAGGGAAGGTAAGGTCGGTATATATTTATGTGGGCCTACTGTCTATAAACCGTCGCATATTGGCCACGCTGTCGGGCCTGTGATATTCGATGCAGTGAGACGCTGGCTTGAATATCGCGGATTCGAGGTGAAATTAGTCGTTAATATTACTGATGTCGATGATAAAATCATCGCTGAAGCCAATCGTCTTGGGGTTGATATGAAGACATTGGCGGAGCGAGTAACCGCTGACTATCTCGCTGCGATGGAAAAGCTTAACGTACGCCAGCCCGATGTAATGCCGAAAGCGACCGAGCATATACCCGACATTATTGAGTTTATAAAAAAGCTAATGGACAAGGGCTATGCTTATCAGGTTGTTGGCGATGTGTATTTCGATGTAACCAAATTTGCTGATTACGGTAAGCTTTCGCGTCAATCGCTTGAGAAGCAATCAGCTGGCACGAGAGAGTTAAAATCTTCCTGCCAAAAGCATTATCCTGCTGACTTTGCACTGTGGAAGTCAGCTAAGCCCGATGAGCCATCGTGGGATTCTCCTTGGGGCAAGGGTAGGCCTGGCTGGCATATCGAATGCTCGGTGATGAGTATTAAACATATAGGTGAAACACTTGATATTCACGGCGGGGGAATGGATCTGATCTTTCCTCACCACGAAAATGAGATTGCACAGTCGGAGGCTCTTACCGGCAAGCAGTTTGTCAAATATTGGATGCACAACGGGCTTACGAGAGTTAATACGAAGAAAATGTCAAAAAGCCTTGGCAATATAAAAATGATAAGTGAGCTACTGGAGGAATATCCCGGCGAAGTGATAAGATTTTTTATCCTCAGCACGCATTATCGTCGGCCTATAGATTTTTCCGACGATGAAATACGAAAAGTTGCAAGGGGATTGCAGACATTTTATCGTTTGTTTGAACGGGTAAAAGAAATTACGGGTAGCGATGTTTACAAAGATCAATTACAGGCGGATGACAAAATAGTCTGTGCTAATGTTACTCAGCTGGCGGATGAATTTGATAGTGCGATGGATGATGATTTCAATACAGCCGAGGCGATCGCTGTATTATTCAAAATGGCGAATGAGATAAACGCTTTCATTGAGGAAAATAATCTCGATAGCAATTCCGCTGAGCAGGCAAAGCAGGGATTGACCGGCGGGATAGCTATTTTGCTGGAAAAGGCACGAATATTGGGACTTTTCAATCAACCGCCCGCTGATGTTATCAAAGATGATATGACGGAAAAACTTGTTATGCTGTTGATTGATGTTCGCAATGAAGCTCGCAAACAGAAGCAATTTGCAATAGCGGATATGATACGCAACAGATTAGCTGACATCGGCATTCAGCTTAAAGATTCCAGAGACGGAACCAAATGGGAACGAAAAATATAATCGAAAATATCTGCGGACTCGATCCGGGGTTGTATCGTACAGGCTACGGAATAGTTAGAGCTGATGGCAGCGGAGGGGTGAAAATCGTCGATGCGGGAGTGATTGAGACGAACAAATCCGCAGAACTGCCCGAAAGACTCAATCAAATTTACGATGAACTCATCGGATTGTTCAATGAGCAAAAAATCGATTACGTAGCGGTCGAATCGCTATATAGCCATTATAAGCATCCGCGTACCGCAATATTGATGGGACACGCAAGGGGGGTAATATTGCTCTCGACTCAAAAATATAATATTCCGTTAGTGGATTTTTCCGCTACGCAGATAAAGAAATCGCTTACGGGCAATGGCAGAGCGAGCAAACTTCAAATTCAACGGGCTGTAATCAGCAGGCTTGGGCTGCACAAAGTCAACAGAGATATTCCTTCCGACGTTACCGACGCATTGGCAATCGCTATTTGCTGTTATGAGCATAAACGGGGTATATTAGCTTAGCTTATTTTGTGTATAAGTATATTTAGTTTGCCTAATGGAAATTTATGTGCTATCCTTAAATGGGTAAATCGTATAATTCACTTGTTAAGGATTGACCGTAATGGAAAGCAATAGCGTTGCGCAACAGGAACATACGGAGATAGTCGATCAGCTTGGTATAAGAAGCCTTAGGCCTGGAAGGTACTTTGGCTCGTTGCCTCAATATTATGTCGATCGCGACCATGACAAATGTATCCGCTGTCTGGTATGTGTCAGACAGTGTAGCTGGGATGCGACTTTTTACGACGCCAATAGAAATATTGTTTATAATAAATATGAAAATTGTGTGAACTGCAAACGTTGCGTTGCGATGTGTCCGACGCAATGTATCCGCATACGGGAATGGACGGACGGATTCAGAGATAATGACAACTGGTCGGATAAGAATATAAGGGGCATATACAAACAGGCTGACACCGGCGGAGTTTTGCTTACGGGCTGTGGTAATGATAAGGAATATTCAACCTATTTTGATAAGATAGTGCTCGATGCTTCGCAGGTTACCAATCCTTCGATCGATCCGTTGCGTGAGCCTATGGAATTGCGGAGTTTCATAGGTAGAAAGCCTGAAAAAGCGGATAGTAGCAGAGAGTTGTCCACCAAGGACTATCCGAACATAGTAGCGGAAGTTCCGATAATATTCGCACCGATGAGTTTCGGGTCGATTAGTTATAATTTTCAAGAAGGGTTAGCCAGAGCTGCTACCAATATGGGGACATATTTCAATACGGGCGAAGGTGGCTTGCATCCGAATTTTTATAAGTATGGCAAGCGGGCGATAGTACAGGTTGCATCGGGCAGGTTTGGCGTTTCCGCGACGTATCTCAAACAGGCAGCTGCTGTCGAGATAAAGATAGGACAGGGCGCAAAACCGGGAATAGGTGGTCATCTGCCGGGCGAGAAGGTAACAGCGGAGATTTCACGTACCAGAATGATTCCGGAAGGCTCGGACGCTATCAGTCCTGCTCCGCAGCACGATATTTACAGTATCGAAGACCTACGTCTGCTGATTTATGCTATCAAAGAAGCGGTGGAATATTCGGTGCCTGTCTCGGTGAAAATAGCAGCTGTCCACAATGTAGCTGCTATTGCAAGCGGGATAATTCGTGCCGGTGCCGATATTGTCGTTATCGATGGTTTTCGTGGTGGAACGGGCGCAGCACCGACGATTATTCGCGACAATGTCGGTATTCCGATTGAAGTGGCGCTTGCTCAGGTCGATCAACGGCTTCGCGATGAAGGTATTCGTCATTGCGGTTCGATAATAGCAGCTGGTGGGATAAGAAGCTCCGCTGATGTGGTCAAAGCGATAGCCCTCGGTGCGGACGCAGTATATATAGGGACAGCTGCCTTGCTTGCGGTCGGCTGTACGCTTTGCCAGCAGTGCCATCGCGGGCGATGTGCGTGGGGAATAACGACAAACCGTCCGGAACTATTGCCTCGGCTGCCTGCTGATTTTGCGGAAGAAAGATTGACTAATTTGCTTCGTGGCTGGTCGCACGAGATACAGGAAATGCTCGGGCTGATGGGTCTTAACTCGATAGAGTCGCTTCGCGGCAATAGACTTAAACTGCGAGGTGTCGGGCTGACAAAATATGAGCTTGATACGCTTGGAATAGAGCAAGCGGGAAGGTAGGAAGAGATTTCGGATTGCGGATTTCGGATTGTTGATTTGTAAAGATGAAGAAAGATCAGAGATTGGAGTTTTTTGATGAAAGTTGTATATCCGGTATTGGGACGATGCATTAACTGTCATCTATGCGAGGTGGCGTGCGTAATATCGCATTCCGAATCGCGTGAGCCTATTAGTGCATATTTCTTCGAGGGTTTACGATTTAACTGGGATCAGAGTCAGAACTATGTTGACCCTGCGCAAGCGAAACAGGCAGGCGCTCCTATTCCTTTGAGTAGGTGTAAGGTATGGGAAGATAACGTAAGTTTTACCTCGACGATGTGCAGGCATTGCGAAGTTGCGGATTGCGTGCTTGCGTGTAAGAACGGAGCGTTATATCGCGATGAATCGGGCAGAGTGCTGCTCAATGAAGATAAATGTGTCGGCTGTTGGATGTGTATTATGGCGTGCCGATTCGGAGCAATTACTCGCAATGTCGAAAAGCAAAACGTGCCGGGCGTTAAAAGTAACGGTATAAATCATCACTGCGATTTGTGTGGCGATATGAAAATTCCCGCTTGCGTTGCGGTATGTCCGACACGAGCTTTGGTATATGAAGAGCGGGATTATCCTCAGGAAATGGAATCGGAAATAACAATCGAATTACCTGCGGAGATTGCATAATGAGATATATAATAATCGGAAATTCATTCGCTGGTATTTTTGCAGCTGAATCTATCCGTCAAGTCGATAGAGAAGGTGAAATAATTATCATCGGCGATGAAGAACATCGGCTTTACAGCAGAGCGTTGATTCACGAATATCTCGCGGGTCTGATAGACGAATCGAAGATGTATCTTCGCGATGAAGAGATATATGAAATATTGAATATTAATTGCCTGACCGGTCGGCGCGTTACCAAGCTCATACCCGAAAGCCAACAAGTAGTAATCGATGAGAATGAGCAGGTAGAATACGATAAGCTGTTGATAGCGACCGGTGGGGCGCCTTTCATTCCGCCCGGAATAAAAGGACTCGATGAATATCCCGAGTGCGTGTTTACGTTTACTAAGATGGCGGACGCTCAAAAGTTGTCTTTGCTTTGTGATAAGGTTCAAAATGTTATTGTCCTCGGAGCTGGTTTGATTGGTATGCAGGCAGCTGAGGCGATAGCGCATCGTGGTAAGAATGTATCGGTAATCGAACTTGCTGATCACGTTCTGCCTATGGTTGTCGATGAGATAGCAGCTAAGATTATTCGTGAGCAGATGGAAAAGCAGGGTGTCAAATTTCATACGTCCGATAGTGTCGATGAACTTGTCGGCGAAAACGGTAAGCTGACGAAAGTCAATCTCAAAAGTGGCGGAACGCTTGACGCTGACTTGTTTGTGATTGCGATTGGTGTCCGTCCGAACGTAGGCTGGCTTAGAGATAGCGGAATTACTATCGATAGGGGAATTATCGTTGACGAATATATGCGTACGAATCTTAAAAATGTATATGCAGCGGGCGATTGTGCACAGGGATTGGAAGTTATAAGTGGCTCGCGAATGGTGCTGGCGACAATACCGATAGCTACCGAGCACGGCACTATTGCAGGATTTAATATGGCGGGCAGAAAGGTTAGGTATAAAGGTGGAATACCGATGAACTCGCTCCAGTTTGGCGAAGTGCAGCTGATAAGCTATGGCTATGTCAAAGAAAAAGACAATCAGCAGGTAATGAGCATCTATGATGAGAAAAAACAGATATACAAAAAACTTGTACTGGAAAATGATAAGATTACAGGTGCGCTGTTTCTTCGAGCTATCGATAGGGCGGGGCTGTTCCGCTTTTTGATAGAAGAAAAAATCAACGTAAGGGATTTTCAGCATAAATTGCTTGCGGATAATTTCGGAGTGGCGAGCTTTCCGAATTATCTGCGTGAATATATGTTTGGCTATCGACAGTCGAGAATTGTCAGCTAAGACGGGAAGCGAAGATAATGATAAATATGATGAATACAGAGCGTAAACAATATGTAAGAAGAGATCCGCGATATGGCAAGGATATATCGTCTTGCGGAATTGTGGGTTTTATCAATCACGATGGAAAACTTACCGACGGCTCATATATCCGCAGAGCAATAGCGAATATGCACGATAGGGGTAATGGGCTTGGTGGTGGATTCGCTGCTTACGGTATCTATCCGGAATATGCTGAGCTTTATGCGTTGCATATAATGTACGACAGTAAAGATGATGTACAAGATGTTGAAAAATATCTCAAGGAACATCTTAAAATTTATCATTCGGAAGATATTCCGATATTTGAAACACCTAAGGTGCCTGATTATCCGTATTTCAGGAGATATTTTGTTGAACCGACGGAAAAACACAGAAAATTTCAGGCAGATGACGATTATATGGTCTCGATAGTAATGCATATTAACGTGCATTTTGAGCACGCATATATAATATCAAGCGGAAAGAATATGGGCGTATTCAAAGGTGTCGGATTTCCCGAAGACCTTGCGGAATTTTTCCGACTCGATGAATATGAGGGTTATATCTGGACAGCTCATAATCGTTTTCCCACCAATACGCCAGGCTGGTGGGGCGGTGCACATCCGTTTGCTCTGCTCGACTGGTCGATTGTGCATAACGGCGAGATTTCAAGCTATGGTACGAATCGCAGATATTTGGAGATGTTCGGCTATAATTGCACGCTGCAGACCGATACGGAAGTGGTGGCATATCTGATGGATCTGCTGGTGCGCAAACACAATCTCGATTTTCAGGCAGCGTCAGCTGTCCTTGCTCCTCCGTTTTGGAAGGATATCGATTCGATGTCCGAAGAACGAAAAAACTATTATACGCAATTGAGAATGATTTATGGCGGAGCAGCTCTCAATGGCCCGTTTGCATTTTTGATGGCTTATTCGCAGGGATTGATTGGCTTGAATGACAGAATAAAACTCAGGCCGTTGGTGGTAGCTGTCAATGGTCAGACAACGTATATGTCATCCGAAGAAGCTGCGATACGCGAAATATCACCCGAACTCGAACAGATATGGGCGCCTCGTGCGGGCTGGCCTGTGATTGCAAAGCTTAATGAATCACCCGTAATTATGAGCGTGGAGTAATAAACGATGAGTGTTACGATAGATGCAAAAGGAATATACTACGCTGACCTAAATGAGCAGATACGTGAATATATACGCGAAGGCGAAAAGGAAATCGAAGTTATCAACGTCATAGGTCAGCGATATATAGGCGGTGGCATAAACGCAAAGGATGTTAAGATAACAGTCAAAGGTGTCGCTGGCGAAGACCTTGCTGCTTTTATGGAAGGCCCGACGATCGAAGTGATGAACAATGCTCAGGATTCGGTGGGCAATACGATGAATGACGGTCAGGTTATTATTCACGGACTGGCGGGCGATGTTATAGGATATGGTATGCGTGGTGGGACGGTATTTATTCGTGATGATGTCGGTTATCGCGTAGGTATTCATATGAAAGGATTCAAAGACAAACAGCCTGTACTCGTCATTGGTGGTTGTGCGGGAGACTTTTTCGGTGAATATCAAGCGGGAGGCTGTCTGGTACTTCTCGGGCTGACCAAAACACGCAAAGAAAGCGTAGTCGGCGATTATTGCGGAACGGGAATGCACGGCGGGGTGATGTATATACGCGGCAATGTAAAGGAATCATATCTCGGTAAAGAAGTAAAAAAATTCGAACTTACCGATGACGATATTGCAAAATTAAAGCCCATTCTGAAAAAATTTGCTTCCATTTTTGGTGTTACTGAGGATATATTTGAC
>WFQY01000319.1 GCA_015486815.1 Phycisphaerae bacterium
CTAGAGAATATTCTATTCGTCTTAGGTCGTGTTCAATCAGTCTCGATGAGTCGGTAATTTTCACCGGAAAGAAAACAATCCTCGACGGCAGCACAATAGTAACAAAAGTAATACTGTCAGGCTTACCATCCAACACAGTAGTAAAACCTTTTCCCGCCGGTGTTATCGCCCTGATTTCATCGCCGATTTTTTCAAGCAAAATCCTTGCAAGCCGAGTCTTATTAAGTCTCTCCTGTCCCGCTTGCACCATCTTAACGGAATAATGATAAAACGAATACACTGTCCCGATTATCATCACGATAATCAGCAAAGCAAGCATCGTTTCCAATAATGTAAATCCGCGTTTCCTATTCATTTTCTATGAGTAGCCAATCGCCTCAACATTTCCTGAATTTTCTGCAAAGCCTGCTGGCGAGTCATTCTGCCGGTAGTTAATCTTTCTTCCGATGAAGACGGTTTATTCCCTTCGCCCGTTTTCGTTTCCTCTGCAATCCCTTCCCTCGACCTAAGCTCCCGTGGCGGAGAACCGATGCCAGCTGTGTCATAATCACTCCAAACGGGAGGCAGTTTCGACGAACCCTTTCCGGTACTTTGAGTGAGTATGTCCGTAAGCGATTGCTGTTCCTCATCAGCTGAATTCGTTTCCATCAGCTTTTGAGGATCTATTTGACCGGTAACAAGTTTATTAAACAGCTCTGTCATTGCAGGCACACCACCGGCAAGGAAAACATTCAACAAATTTTCCCCGCCCGGAAACAGTTCCGCATAACCGATTATATCGAAAAATCCCGTTCCACCCGCAAGACTCTGAAGTTGAGCAGGATCGGTAGCAAGCTGACGAAGCTGTGACGAATCCAAATGTAACGTAGGACAAAACAAACTATGTAATTTATATTCAAAACCGTCTTCCGGATCATCAAAAGCAATCGTAATTATAAGTTGTTTTAGCTGCGGTATCTCTGTCGGATCATATTCATAGCTCCACGAAAAATTCGCAGGATGAACAAATACCCCCGTATCCGATTTGCTCGCATCAAGCAGCCCCGTCTTCAGTTCTGCCAGTTTATTCTCCGCTAATAGCATCGCACGAACTCTCTTGTCCGCCTGCCTTACTCTGCGCATCGACGTTGACAAAAGGCCAGCTACCGCGGATATCGTCATCACCGCAAAAAGCAATGCCAATATCGTCTCTAACAATATGCTCGCTCGTCTTCCGTAATTTTCACTTACCAACTGATTCATTTCTCTCCGACATATTCCCTTGTGCTATCTTAATTTCTCCGGTCAGACCATTCAAAATCAGACTGATGAAATCATTTTCGTCATCGCCCAATACAATCGTTGCGGAATCGCAGCTTCCGTCGGGATAAAACATAACAGGCGGATATTCCTCCTGAGTTTCGTCAGACTGCTCGGTTATCTCTTTTTCCTGAGCTTTAAGCAACTGCTCCCACTCATCCAATTCTACGCTAACACATCGTATATCGTATTCCCCCAAATCCAGCACCGACCAATGCGCTTTTATCCTTTCGAAATGATCGGGCTGACCAAGAGGATCAGGCTGATATTCAATTACCATCTGCCTACCGTTATGCTTAAACACACATCGATATTTGCAAGCTTCCGCCATTGCGCCATTCTCAGCCAGCTTTAACAACATTTCCGACTGACGTGCACAATATTTCAGCTTTGCTATTTTTGTCGTCGTGGTAAGCTCAGGCCAAACAATAGAAGCTATTGCTATTATCACCGCTAATACCAGAAAAAGCTCGAGCAGAGTAAACGCCCGAGCTTTTCGCTGTCTATTACCATTAGGCCCGATAATAAATAAATTAATCACTCTCTAAAACCTGCTCGCTTTATTTTATTGTTCCTCTTGTTCCCAGTTTACTATATCGTCATCTGTACCTTCCTGACCGTCAGGCCCATTGCTATACAAGTCAAAAGTTTTTTCGTTATGCTCGCCCGGACAGGTATAATGAAAATCATTATTCCACGCATCTTTCACATCCGTTTTCGTCTTCAGATACGGGCCATGCCATTTCTTGACAAGCTCATCATCTTGAAGCTGATCGGGATTAATCAACGCTTCGAGTCCCTCTTCGGTCGTCGGGTATCTGCCAATATCCGTCTTGAAATATTCGAGCGCATCTTCGATTGCTTTTAATTGAATCTTTGTCGTTCCGATCTTCGCTTGCTCTCTTCTTCCCGGCAGATTAGGCAGAACAAGAGCCGCCAACGTTACGAGGATAACGATCACCAAAAGTACTTCCAACAGCGTAAATGCCCGTTTACTTTGTCTTTCTCTTCTCATCAAATCAAACTCCCATTTACCATAATTAACTATTAAAAATAAGTCTTTAGCAATTAGTCCGTAGC
>WFQY01000320.1 GCA_015486815.1 Phycisphaerae bacterium
GAGTATGGATTCCCGCACCAACGGCATCTTCGACTTTCGCGGGAATGACAGCTTGTGTATAATTACTGGTAAATAAAGAGTTATGGAAAAACAGTATTAAAATCGGTCAGTTTGAGTAAATAACGTTATGCCTGATAAAAAAGAACAAATATACGTAGATGATTTACTGAATATAGATGTGCTTCAGTCGCTTCAGGACGGTTTCGCTGAGCTTACCGGTATGACGGTGCTACTGTGCCGGCGTGATGGTAAGGTGTTGACTCATCCTTCGATTGGCAATAAGCTCGCAAAAATTATCTGCCAAACGTATGAAGGAAAGAAGAACCTGATAGAAGCAGCTCTGTCAGCTGCACGCGTCGCTCAAGACAAAAACAAGACATTGACGAATATATCATTCGCTGGTATGCCCCTGATAGCATCGCCTATTATTGTCGAGGGTCAGCGGTTAGCGACGATAGTAGTTGCTACCAATCCGCGATATTGTTTTCACGGTACGCCCAAAGAAGCTGTCGCAAAAATCACCGGCCTTTCGACCGATGTTGTCAAAGACGCACTGGCAGATACGCCCGAGATTGGTCATCAGCAGATGGATGCGTCGATTTCGCTGCTACACTCGATAGCTACCACACTCGCGGAATCATCGACTCGCGAATATCAACTGCGTCAGCGGATTTCCGAGCTTACGGTTATGCACTCGATAGCTTCGCTATTCGCAGGACGAGCTGACTTAAAAGAGATTTTGCGTATAACCGCTAATCAGGTAGTAAAGCTTACAGCTGCACGTGCTTGCTCGATTCGCGTTTACAACGCAAAAACACGCGAGCTGAGAATAACAGCGGTTGCCAATCTTTCCAAAGATTACCTTCGTAAAGGGCCATTAAAACTGACAGACTCGCCTATCGATATGGAAGCGATTTCCGGTAGGCCTGTATATATAAGAAATATGCAAGCCGACCCTCGTGTGGTATATAAGGAACAAGCTGCTCGCGAAGGTCTGGTGAGTGGCCTTGCGGTCGGAATGATATATCGTGGCAGAGCTGTGGGAGTAATACACCTTTACACCGGCACCGAGCGTACTTTCGAAAAGACGGAAATAGAGACGATAAAAGCTATCGCTTCGCAGGCAGCTTCCGCGGTGATAAATGCCAGACTGTTTCGTGAAGCACTCGAAGCGGAACGAATGCAACGTCAGCTTAAAATGGCAGCTGAAGTTCAGCGACGTATGGTTCCCAAAAATCCTCCCCGTATCAAAGGCATAGAAATGGGCTCGGTGTATGAGCCGACCTATCTGGTAGGTGGCGACTTTTACGATTTTATTGAGCTTTCGGATAATCGGTTGGCATTGGCGGTTGCTGATGTTGCGGGTAAGGGAGTGCCTGCTTCGCTCCAGATGGCATCTCTTCGTTCCACGCTTCGAGCGTACGCAGACAGGGCACATACATTGCAGGAACTCATAAAACAAACCGACCTTGCTTTTCGAAGAGACTGTATGCTCGGTGAATTCGCCACGCTGCTATTCGGGATAATCGATCCGCAGCGGGAGGTATTTACGTATATCAACGCTGGACATAATCCCGCTATACTCGTGCGCGACGGTAAAATTCAACATTTAAAAGTTACAGGACCAGCGTTAGCTGTCTTCGACAATCCCGAATTTAAAGAAGACAGTATCAACCTTCAAGCAGGCGATAGAGTCATCTTATATACCGACGGTATGATAGATGCGATGAACTTCCAGAAAGAGACTTTCGGGCTCGAGAGATTCGAGGAATCTATCGTCAAGCATATCGGGCAGGACCCATCGCAGGCAGTGAAAAATATCCTATGGGACTTGAGACGCTTTACCGGCTTAGCTACCCAGAGCGATGATATTACGCTCGTAATCATTGCTTATAAGTAACCGTGTGTGCGGAAGCATATATGGTATCTCATCGTAAACTCTGAAATAACCGTTCTTTTGTCATCACGAGCGAACAGATTGCGTTTTCCGCATATATTCCGCAATTCTCATTCTAACATTCTTAAGAATGTTAGAATGTCCTA
>WFQY01000321.1 GCA_015486815.1 Phycisphaerae bacterium
CCACAGACCATCCGCAGGCGTTAATTCCGATGCCAGCTGACGCAAAAAATCCTCCGCCATCGCTGCGTGCTGCTTTCGGTGAATAATATCACCGGTAAGCACCGCTATATCCGCATCTATCCGGGAAATTATCTTGAAAACCTTCCGCTGAGGATTACCTCTGCCTATATGCAAATCGGAAATCTGCAATATCCGATAGCCTGCAAATTCCTTCGGCAGATCTCTGAGAAAAACAATGTGGTGAGTAACTTTCATAGATTACACTATATTCATCGTCTGCTCTTTTATGCGGTCGATGTGGCCTTTGATTTCAACAACAAGCTGAGCTATTTCCGAATCGTTTGCCTTTGAGCCAATAGTATTCGTCTCGCGGAGCATCTCCTGAGCCAAAAACTCAAGCTTACGACCGACATTATCTTCCGAGTTCGCTATCTTTGTAAACTGCTCGATATGACATTCAAGCCTCGATAGTTCCTCATTGATATCCGCACGTTCTGCGAAAATAGCAACCTCACGGGCAAGGTCAGCTTTGTCAAGCTCGACCTGCACCTCACCAAGCAATTTGTTTACCCGCTGATTAAGTCTTGCTGCATAATCTTCGACCACTCCGCCTGCACGGGATTTTATCTTTTGATGTGCCTCCATAATCTTTCGGCAATGCACATCCAAATCCGCTTTTATCGTCTGCCCTTCCTTATATCTCATTTCCCAGAGCTTATCGAGTGCCTCTTTGGTAAGCGCTTCGATAACGCTCCATTGCGACTCGATGATATCCGTATCCGTTATAGGCGGCTGACATACGCCGGGCAGTAAAAGGATATTGCTTAAATCGATGCTCGCTCCGCCATACGGATGCTCGGTCAGAACCATCTCCAATGCCTGAAGATAGCCACGCACCGCTTCGGTATTTACCTGATATGCGAAAATCTGCCCATTATCCCTCACACGCAGACTAAACGTAACCGTGCCTCGAACGATACTCTCGCGAAGCATCTGCTCTATTCTCGGCTCGAAGCACGAAAAGAATTCGGGTAACTTAAGCGTCGATTTGAAATATTTACCGTTAAGCGAGCGAATTTCCACATAGAAATACGTCTGCTCTTTCGTAACACTCGATTGAGCGAAACCTGTCATCGACGCTAACATTGTTTATCCTCACATTTTATTATTATTTTTTACCTGCGGGTTTGGTAGCGGTCTTATTTAGCGGTGCCTTAGCGGCAGGGGGATTCTGCTGAACAGATATGCCCTTGTATCGCTGCGGAACGAATAGAAAATTCAAAACCACCTCTAATACCAGAAATATAACGGCAAAACCTACCGTTACCCACGTAAAGACGTCTCCCGTCTTAGCGCCGAAAGGAGTATTTCCACCTGCCCCTCCGAACGCACCGGACAGTCCGCCACCTCTGCCTCGCTGAAGCAATATCACCAACACCAACAACGCGCATACGATACACAATACTATTCCAAATATCGTCGCTAACATATTTTTCCTCGCTATAAGACAAAACCGACAATAAAACCTATATTCCTTTTCCTTTTATTCTTTATGCACTTTTCGCTTTGATAGCAGCTCCTATGATTTTTATAAAATCATCCGCCTTTAAACTCGCCCCTCCGACCAGCGCTCCGTCAACATCAGCTTGACTCATAAGCGATTCCGCATTACCGGGCTTTACGCTACCACCATATTGAATTACACAATTTTCCGCAAAATCGTCTCCGAATTTTCCGCTTAGCCAGCTACGGATGAACTGATGTACTTCTTGCGCCTGATCAGGCGTTGCGGTTCTTCCCGTTCCTATCGCCCAAACAGGTTCATACGCTATTACGAGATTTTTCAAACTGTCAGCTGACAAACCAACAAGACCGCCTGCGAGCTGAGTTTCTATCACCTTTTCCGTTTGGCCAGCATCACGCTGATCAAGCTTTTCACCGACACATAATATCGGCTTGAGTTCCGCTTCGATAGCTGATTTGACTTTGGCATTTATCAACTCATCCGACTCGCCGAATATATGCCGACGCTCGGAGTGGCCTATAATCACATACTCACAGCCGACGTCTTTTAGCATCGCTGTCGAAATCTCGCCTGTAAATGCACCCTTAGGTTCAAAATATACATTTTGCGCACCAAGTTTGATTTTACTCTGCTTTATCACATTCCCGACTGTTGTCAGATAAACAAAAGGCGGACAGACTGCAACTTCTACATTACCCTCGGGCAGCTTATCCGCAAGTTCGCCAGCCAACTGAGCTGACGAGTCAGCAAGCATATTCATCTTCCAATTACCTGCAACAAATGGTCTGCGCATTATATCATTCTCCAAAATAAAACCCATTTCCTATTTTGCATTGAAACTATGTAGTTTAATACCTTTTGTTTACTTTTACCAGCAAAATTCGTTCATTTCGCAAAGAAAATCCATAAGAATCATATAGCATAAAATTCTTTGCCTATCA
>WFQY01000322.1 GCA_015486815.1 Phycisphaerae bacterium
GATTAAAAGAGATGAGAAACATATTAAATGAAAATGACCTTGCTGAAAGTCCCATTTATTTTTGGGTAATGTTATATTCGCAAAAGGAAAAAAGTGTAGGCTGGGGAATATTTCCGCTAAACGATAAAGTTTATAAGAATTTTTGTAAGCGGTTGCGAGCAATTCCTAACATTAAAATAGGTGTTTATGTGAATTATTGGTGTTGTAGCGTAAATGCAAGGGTATATAAGGAACATCCCGAATGGTTTACCACCATATCCCAGAAATGCGACGGTGGTGATGATGGCTACTGGGGAAAGCTGCCGGAATGGGGAAAATATATGGCGGAGGAAATGCCAAAGTTAGTCGGAGCGTATAATCTGGATTTTGTCTTTTTGGATAATGCGGGAATTGCACCGATAATATGCGGAACGATAGAGCAACAAAGGAAATACGCCAGACAGCTAAGCGAGGCTTTACACCGTGCAGGGGCATTCGTTGTTGGCAACGGGCGGACACCGTTTTTAGATGTGCAATATTTGGAAGTTGAAGCGGGAAAGAGTATCAGGCAGGATGCTGGCTGGGCTGAAAATTTTCATTATATGTCTTCGAGAAAATGGATTCTCGGGCCTGAAATATCACGTAGCGGTAAATTTGCAGAAAGGTCGTATAAGGCATTTCTGAAATGGTATGCTCCTCATCCTGAATTTTGCCCGCGTTTTCCGATACATTATGGCGGGAATATGTACAATCAGATGATTAATAGAGTTTTCAAACCTTATGTAAAAATCAGGAGCGTAGAAAACAAATGAAAGCTAAAATCGCCATTTCGATTATTTTATGTATATTTATGATATACGCAAATAGCAGTATAGCGGCATTGCCGACGGAGAGAGACATTTCGTGGACATCGCAGGGTGGAATCAAAATTAATAATTGGCTGACGATTGAGGAAGATTATGGCTTGATCGTAAGTCCGACGACCGGACTTCCGATGAAAAATAAAATTCTCCGAGAGACGAATAATAAAATAGAGTACAAAAACGACGTTGTAAAAATCAGCAAGGAATGGCGAATAGAAAATAACAGCTTGATTGTTAAACAGAAAATAATTCCCCTGAACGATATCGGAAAACGCAGTAAGTTAATATTGAAAATTACCGCTTTGCGCAAATTTGATTCTTTCTTTACGCCAAACGCATTCACCGCTCCTAAAATCAGCGGAAGATGGATCAAAGCTGGTGAGATGCCATCTATAGATGTGCCTCGTGGAGCATATAGCAATGCTATGACATATACAATATTACACAGCAAAACAGGCAGTATAATGCTTGACCGTGTAATTACCAATGATTATCTCGCTTATGAAGGTGGAATCAGCGGAGCGAAAGGAGATTTTTCGCAAATAATCTGGCCGATGTTTGCTTACGGACATTGGAGCTGGAACTTGGGACATCCGGGACCTAAAGGTTCTCAGCAGGCTTGGATGGAAAATGAGTATCCGAAAGAAGGTGGCTCGCTTGAATATCGTTTGAACTTCTTTGATAACATACCCGTACGAGATTTGACGAGCAAATGTTATAGCATATATCTCAGAACGAGAAAGCAAGCAGCTGACGAACGGGGTATTTATAAGGGCTGGGAAAAATATCATCGCAATCCCAAAGGAAAAATCGCATTTTACAGTTTCGTCGCATACTCGTGGAGTTCTGTTGCTCCGTGGGGAGTTCCCGGGCTGGGCGGCAATCGAAAATCAGGTTTAAAAGTATCGACCCCCAATTATATCAAAAATCTAAAGCGTATGCGTGCGATTCTTGATAAGAACGGAATGCAGGATGCGTATATTTATCTATGGATTCAAGGCTATGACGGGAAAGACGCTGGCTGGGGGCAATTTCCGTACGATGTAAAGCCGGTAAAAACCCTTTTCGAACAACTGCGCAAACAGGTGCATCACATACGTCTTGGCTTGTATGTGAACTTCTGGATTTGTCCGATTGATGCGAAGGTATATAAACAGCATCCCGAATGGTTTACAAAGGAGTTTCATTGGACGGACGCTGGTACGAGAGCTTACGCGGGAAAGCTGCCGGAATGGGGAAATTGGCTTGTTTCACAGATGCCTGGCTTAATCAAAGCGTATAAGCTGAATTTTATTTTCTTCGACGGGGCAGATTGGGCATCGAGATGGCGAGGTACGCACGAACAGTGCCGAAAGTTTTTTGAAAATATGTCTGATGTATTGCACGATAACAATGCGGAATTTTGGGCGAATGGCAATGTGCCGTTTGTTGACATTGGTATGAAAGAACACGTAGCGGGAGAAAGTTTGGTATCGGATTATGATTTAGCGACAAATTTTAAGAATATCTCATATCACGAACAAATGATGGGCCCGATGTTTTCTTGGCGTTCTTGGCGGCCTGTACTATTTTTCAGGTCAGGTCGGTCGATTCTGAAGAATTTTGCCGACAGACCAGAATTTATTATCCGCTGGCCCATACATTACTATGGCGAAGATATGGATTACATTTTGAAGAATTTTTTCACGCCGTATATTAAAAGACGAGCAAAGGCTTTAAGTAACTCAAACTGACCGATTTGGTACAAAATTATTTGTCCCCACCGCGTCATTCCGCACGGAGCGTAGTCCGCCTGAGGCGGACGGAATCCATTTGGTCGGTGAGAGTATGGATTCC
>WFQY01000323.1 GCA_015486815.1 Phycisphaerae bacterium
GGATTGGACGGGTCGGTGATTTTATCAGCAAGACAGTGTTATGCCGGTTTATGTTCGAAAGATATTTTGCCTGAGCCTATAAGCGAGAATCTCGATAGTATTCGCGAGCATATTATAAAGCAGGTTAAGCCGTTTTTCGAGCAAGCTGGCTTGAAGGCTGCGATAATTTACGCTGGTATGGATGATGCGCTTCCTTTGAAGGATTTACATAATGATGAAGCTCTTGCGATATTTGAACTAATCAAATTATGGAATGAGCGTTTTTCCGAAAAGATGATGTTTTGTACGCCTGATGAGTTTTTCTCTCGGCTTGATATGTCGGTTATTCCCGAATTCGCAGGTGTACTTGATCAAGCTGATGTATGTTACAATGGTCCGTTTGGCTCTAATAATCTTCAGCCTTTACGTTTGCGCACGGAAAGTGCAATCCAATATGCTGAGATGATGTATGCAATGTTCAACAAAGATAGCGACGCTGAGCTTGAAGTTAAATTTGATGAGTTGTGGAAGAAACTTCTAACGGGAACTGCTCATGCGACGCAATTTCTGTTTGATGATGATTATAGGCAGTTGAAATTGAGCTTGCTCGATGCGGAGTCGCAGGCGAATGCAATAACGCAGGCAATTGCGGAAGAGCAATTCGGGCGGGTGCCGCTACACGATAGTGATTCGATTAGTCTTATCAATCCGCTGCCTTATGAGAGAGAGGAAATCGTATCCGTTCCTGTCGTAAATGTTGACCTGACGAAAAAATCGTTTGCGATATTCGATGGAGATGAAAAGCTGCCTGTACAGTTCGGGTATTCCAAAAATCCTCATCGGTTAGCTGAAGTCGATGCGTTGGTTAAGGTTAAGCTGCCACCGGCGGGATATCAACAGCTTAAAATTGTCGGTACGGATGAGCCTATTAGTAAGCCAAAACTTCGGGAACTGCCAAAGGATTATGAGCTTCAAACGCTTAAGGCTAATATTACTTTTGATGCTGGCAGGATAACATCAATCGAAGTTGATGGTAACAAGATAATAGCTGATGCGGGTATATTCGAATTGGAAATAATGAGGGCGAAATCGAGCACCGATCCGGTAATGGATAGCGATGGAGGCAACAGCGGCTGGATGACAGCGGGTTTGGATTTGTCGGATGAAAAATTTAATGTGGTAAAATTGCGGCTTATGGGGTCGGGACATTTCAGATGTACGATTCAACGGATTTTGGAATCCGAAAAGCATCGGGCGGTTCAGCTAATTCATATATACGAAGATGGGACGATAGAATGTAAGTCGCAAATTTTTGTCGCTGCGGAAAATGTGATGATTGGCATAAGTTTTCCGTATGATTCCGAAGGGCAGCTTATCTCGGGTATTCCCTTTGGTTGGGAACGACGAAATCCCAATGAAATTCCATATCAATCGAAAGTCGAAGGCAATTCGATAGAACGGCTTATTCCGGGAATGTTTTGGAGTTACGATTGGCTTATAAACAAAACGAAAAAATTCGAATACGGGGTAATTACTCCATTTGGAGATAGATATTGGCTTAATCCGAATTGGAACAAAAATGAAATCTTACATCTTCTTGTGCGGTCGTATGCACCGTTTGTTGAGCCTGCGAAGTGGGAATATCATTCGTGTATAAATAGAGCGACAACGGGCTTGAATGAATTTACGCATATTCTTGTGCCTGATAAATCGAAACTTACCGAATCATCTATGCCAAGGATGAAGCAGCGCTATACGTTTCCCGTTATGAGAATTCATAGCAAACCCGCTAAACAGCAGTCGAGCGATTGGTTTGTTAAACTAACGCCTGAAAATATTCGTATGACATCGTTTAGGAAAATAGCTGGCGAAATTGAATGTCGGTTGATTGAGAGCGAAGGTAAAGCGACAACAGCGGTATTGGAATTTCAAAATGAAATTCGATTTGCAAGGGAATTAAATCTTGCGGGGCGGTATATTGGTTCTATGGTAGCTAAAGGTAAGCAAATCGAGGTTGAAATGCAGCCTTATCGTATAAGGACGGTAAGAATAGCGTTTGTGCCTGATGATGTCTTGCCCGACGAGCCTGTCGGTAAGCTTGAAATCGTCTCGTTGGATGAAACGGATTTGCCGGCTTTGATGCGATTTTATAATTCGTTGGAATTGTCTGCGATAGAAAAGTATCGTCCGTTCGGATGGGTAACAACGGAGCAGGCATTGCGCAAGGGTACTTTTGCGAGGGTCAAAGAGAATAAGGAAATTTCGCTTGTCATAAAAGACGATAAGGGCGATATATGGGGACATTCGTTTATTATTATTTGGGATGACAAAAATCATCCGCCGACGTTTGGCATTGGCTTGCACAAAGCTCTTAGGGGTAAGGGGCTTGGTAAGCGGATAATGCAAAAGGTGTTATCGTTAGCGGATGATGTTTATAAATTGGATAGGATAGGTTTAACTGTACTCAAAAGCAATGAGCGGGCAGCTGATTTATATCAAAAATTAGGGTTCGAGATTACAGAAGAATTCGATGCGAATGATGATGAATTTACATATCTGCGTATGATACGCAAAAGGAATAGTCGGTAAATTACTCAAACTGACCGATTTTGTACAAAATCATTTGTTCCCACGGTGTCATTCCGCACGGAACGAAGTGGAGATGCGGAATCCATTTGGTCGGTGAGAGTATGGATTCCCGCACCAACGGCATCTTCGACTTTCGCGGGAATGACAGCTTGTGTATAATTATTGGCAAATAAAGAGTTACGCAAAAAGAGTATTTAAAATCGGTCAGTTTGAGTTATTTTACTCTTTGCACTATAAGACAGTTACGTCAGTATATATTTGCGAGCTATTTGAATATTTCCAAATAACTATTCTGATTTGCGTATTGGTGGGGATGATAATATCCTGACGGGTGTCAATTATAATTTGTTTGCCATCCTCAAATGTTACTTTCTGCAAATCACGTTTAAATATTCTCGGAATAATTTCGACATTCCGAACTAATCCTTCGTGTTGAAATATAACTTCAACAGTTTCGCTATTTTTCTGACTATCAGTATTATCTCCCAACAGCCAAATAAGTAATACGATAATCCCCAATACTGCAAAAAAATCCCAAAGGCACATCGGACAATCCTTTTTAATATATCTTGTTAATAACAAATAGCCCTGCCAATTATATTATAAAGGTATAGTATGACAGAACTGGTCATACCAATACGGAATAAATTGGCCAAAGGCGGGAAAACGTATAGAAGCGACCATATTGAACTTGTCGCAGTGGTTGCCAGAAATATTCTTGCACACTATTTTTGGGGCTTGTTGTAATTCATTCTTACCTATTGCGGGATAATGTGTATAATAATTAGCTGATATGCCTACTTATGTATATAAAGCGAGAGATTCTGCGGGTGGCGAGCAATCGGGAACACTCGTAGCGGAAAATCGGGCGTCCGCTCTGCGGATGCTCGATCAGCAGGGATTGTATCCTCTCGATATCAAAGAACAAACGGTAACATTTACAATAACGGGCAGAGTCAGACTGGCGGAGCTGACAAATTTTTACGTTCAGCTTGCGGATTTGCTCCGTGCGGGTGTGCCAATCTTGCGTGCGCTCGATGTATTATCGCAGCAAAATCCTAATCGGAAAATTACTCGAATTATCCGTGAGCTTAGGGAAGATGTATCGGGCGGAGCATCTCTTGCGGATGCGATGGAAAAGCATCCGCAGATATTTTCGCCACTGCATATAGGAATGATTCGTGCAGGCGAGCAAGGCGGATTTTTGGAACAGGTATTGAATCGGTTGGGAATTTTTCTCAGCCAGCGTGATCAGCTACGGAATAAGGTCATCGGCTCGATGATATATCCGATTTTTCTGCTGATTGTCGGGATAACCGTCGTAATAGTATTGGTAACGTATTTTATGCCAAAACTGGAGCCTCTGTTTCAAGGGGTTGAGCTGCCTGCGCTGACTCGTGCGGTTATGAGCTTCGGAAAGGCTCTGCAGAGCTACTTTTGGCTGATTCTATTTGCAATAATACTACTGATAACGCTGATTTTACCATATTTTCGTTCGGAAGAAGGTAGATATAGATGGCATAAACTGCAACTTCGGCTGCCTGTTGTTGGTAAAATATATATAATGATAGCAATATGCCGATTCTGTCGAATACTCGGTACGCTTTTGGGTAATGGTGTGCCTATGATAGAATCGTTGACAATAGCGAAATCATCGACAGGCAATAGATTGCTCGAAGAGGTAATATCGGAGGCTATCGAAGCGGTGCGTGCGGGTAGGAGTTTGGCGGATACGATTAAAGAGAGTGGTCTTTTTCCGCTTGATATAGCTGATATGATAGCGGTTGCGGAAGAAAGCAATAGGCTTTCATCCGTGCTTGTTGAAATAGCGGATACTCAAGAGCAGAGATTGAGCCAGAAAATAGACCTTGCGGTTCGTATGCTCGAGCCAGCTATGCTATTGATGGTGTTTGCGATGGTATTTATTATTGCTTTGGCTCTGCTTTTGCCGATTTTACAGATGAGTATGGGAAATATGCAATAAGGTATTAAATTAATAGTCTTTAGTCCTTAGCTATTAGCTTTTAGCTAAAGAC
>WFQY01000324.1 GCA_015486815.1 Phycisphaerae bacterium
AAGCTGTCGTATGTGCGTACCTCTTTCATTTATCATTTAATCCCGAAGGGATTTCGCTTCGCTCAACATTTAGAATTTAACATTCATAATGTGGCATTTTTCATTTGTAATTTATTTAGGGATTTTGTTATGGAAAGTCGGAAAAACGCCTTTACACTTATTGAGCTTTTGGTCGTGGTTGCAATAATTGCAGTATTGGTAGCAATTTTGTTGCCTGCGTTAAACTCTGCGAGGGAACTGGCACGCAGGACAGTGTGCCAGTCAAATCAACATCAATGTGCAACCGCAATTATGATGTATGTGGGCGAAAATGACGGTTGGGCACCTAAAAACTTTGGGAATAGCCCTGCCCACGGTGATCTGCCCTACAATTCTCTTCCGGTTAGATGGGTCGAAGAAACGGTTGTTAACCCGTTGTTAGTATATATGAAAACGACATCGCCAATGAACTGTCCGGATGTGCGATTTAAAAATCCGTATCGCCCCTCCACCTATATTCAGCATCTGGGGCATTATTGGTCGTCCTATCAATTATATTTGATAGGTCTGGGTGATTCTTGGCCTGGACTTTTTCTCGAAAGTGAAATATCGACCGCTACGAGGCATTGGGATAATAATGAACCGAATAAGATTATACTTGCGGAGCGCAATCAGTATCACATAGGCCTGGGGTGGGGATTTAGTAACCACAGCGATGCGGGAGGAGTCGAAATCTTTGAAAATACCTTAGCTGAATTCAATAAGCATATTAAAGGAAATAATCGCACGTATGTCGATGGCCATACCGAATGGGTGGGCCCCGGAAAAATGGGTGCAAACAATAGTGCCATCGATGATGACCCCGCTCATGCGAGATATAGCCATTGGGGTACAAATCGTCCGTGGTATTGGTAAAATTCTTGCTTAGATCTTCCTCGAATCGGAGTATGGATATGTTCAAAGCTATAAACGTACGGAGAGTCTGTTTACTGTTTTTGGTTTTCGGAGTTATGCAAGCGTCAGCTGAAGTTCCCCTTACGTTTTATGCTTCATTCGACACCGGCCTGAATGCGGATTTTGCGAAGGGAAATACCGAACCATTCACGCTTAATACCTATATCAAGCGGGTCAAAGGTTTTCAGGGAAATGCTATCGATGTTGTGCCTAAGGATTTTATCCGATTTTCAACACGAGAAAATATGCCGATGGATGCTTGCACGATCAAAGTATTGGTAAAACTGAATTGGACACCCCCGTTTTATCGGCAAGCTTATGGCGACAATGTTCAATGTATATGGATGACGGGGAATACACGATACCCTAACTATATAGCACTCAAAATAGAACAGCCGTCAGCTAAAACACCAAACGAAATAGGAAATCTTGTTTTACGTATAGCGAATGATAAAGGTAAGATGGTTTTAAGAACGCATTTGGTGGGTTGGGATATTGGTAAGTGGCGAGAAATTGTCGTTACGTGGAAAAAGCCCGGGCTGATTAAATGGTATTTGGATGGCAAATTGATAAATCAACGAAACGACGCTCCGATACCTAATCTGTCCGATGAAGATATGAAGGATATATATTTCGGAACGAATACAAATCAGTCCGCTTATGCGAGACTCGACAATTTTGACGGTGCGATAGATGAGGTGCGGATTTTCAAAGGTTTTGATGTAAAGGAGACACTTAAGCAGGTAAAGAATTTTCTCGCTCGGCAAGTCAAGCTGAAATTACCCGCCCTGCCAAAGCTAAAATGGATAGGGAAAGACAGATATAGAGTAACCTTTCGACTTCGCCCGAGCAAACGTCAATGGAAATCTGCCCCCGTTAAAGTCAAAATTGATTTTTCGCGATTTTTTCATTCGCTGCAAATTTCTCCGACTGATAAGATAAATCGTGATTCTATCAGGCTTGTAAAATACTCTCGTCAGACAGGTGAGCCGGTCGTTTATAATAGTAGCTACGATGATGAGCGAAAGTATTGTCAGCCGTTTGTTCTTGATGAGGAATTTTGGTGGCAAAATAAAGGAATTATCCGTTGGCAAGATAACACACCTGACGTTTCATCCGTATATGTGATTTATTTTGATACGCGAGAGGTTTATACCGAGCCGTTTCCGAAAAAGATTCCGATGGTCGGAAATGGCGATAGACTCAGGGTAGGAGTGAAAGGCATCATAGGGCATTTGGCAGTCGGAGCGTGGGGCGACCTCGATGCTTACGACTTCGATAATGATGGTGATTATGACGTTGTTATGGCTTCGGGCTTTTTGACTCGTTGCAACGACCATTTGCAAAACGGATATTATTATTACGAAAATATAGGGAAAGACAGTAAAGGTAGATATTTATTTGCACATCAAAGGCGAATAAAGAATGCTTATGGCAATACCAGATGGGGCGTACTGCATGGCACATCCGTACCACAG
>WFQY01000325.1 GCA_015486815.1 Phycisphaerae bacterium
GGTGGACTCGAACCACCGACCTCATCCTTATCAGGGATGCGCTCTAACCAGCTGAGCTACGAGCCCAATAAAAGATTTCAAACTTGAAATCTCAAATCCAAAATAAAATGCCTTCTTAAATTTTCAAAAGTTTTTCTATATAACAATCCGAAAAGTGATTTGTCAAGACAATAATATATGTTATCTTATCGGATATCGTTTTGTCAACCATTTAAATTTTATTGAGCAAAAGAAATGGCGATAATTACTTTAACCACGGACTTCGGCTGGTCGGATTATTTTGTCGGTGCTATGAAAGGTATTATCTATCAAATTGCACCGAAAGCTGACGTAGTAGATATAACACACAACATTCAGCCTCACAATCTTCTCGCAGGTGCTATTGTCCTTCGCGAAATATGGAAAACATTTCCACCTAATACCATTCACGTCGGTGTTATTGATCCGGGCGTCGGTTCTAATAGAAATATCATCTTAGCTCGATATGCGAATCAATTTTTTCTTGTACCCGACAATGGCATTATCACGCTGATTCATCGAATATATTCACCCGAAGAAGTTTATATGGTTACGAATACATCTCTGTTCTGTCAGCCTGTTTCCGCAACTTTTCAGGGACGCGACATTTTCGCTCCGGTAGCGGCACATTTAGCAAAAGGCATAAAACCCTATCAGGTAGGTCCTCGCACAAATCTGATAAAACTCATCGAAATACCTCAGCCATACAGAAACGAACAGGGGCAATTGATGGGACAGATAATATATATTGACAATTTCGGTAACCTTATGACGAACATCTCGGCTGACCATTTAAATGAATTTGCAAAAACAGCAAGTGGGTTAAATGTATATTTGGAAGACAGACTCATCGGACCGATACAAGCGACGTTTTCGGATGTTCAAGCGAATCAGCCCATAGCTTACGTCGGCTCAGCAGGCTTTGTTGAGATTGCAGTCAATCAGGGACGTGCGGATAAAATTTTAGGCGGAAAAATCTCAACCAAAGTTAAAATTTCCGGATAGAGAAACTCAGACTTTTTCCGGAATGTGCTTTATCAGTCTGTCGATTATTTTGTCAGAATCCATTCCTTCAGCGTCGGCATTGAAATTCGGAAAAATCCGATGCCTAAGAACGGTAGGTGCAATCGCACGGACATCTTCGCAGGAAACGTTAATCCGTCCGTGAAGAATAGCTCTCGCTTTTGCACCCAAAATCAGATATTGTCCCGCACGTGGACCTGCCCCCCAGCTAAGCCAATCGTTAATAAAATCGGGTGATTCGGGACTATCAGGCCGACTGGCACGAACAATGTTAATTGCATATTGCACCACATAATCGCTAACAGGAACTTTGCGAAGCATCTTCTGCAACGCAAGGACATCAGCACCGGTAAGTACAACTTCGGGCTCACTCAATAGCTCAGAGGTTGTCGCTTTGATAATATGAATTTCCTGCTCACGTTCGGGGTAATCGACCTTTATCATAAACATAAATCTGTCGAGCTGAGCTTCGGGAAGCGGATATGTACCTTCCTGTTCGATTGGGTTTTGAGTTGCGAGTACAAAAAACGGCTGATCGAGCGAATAAGTCTGACCCGAAGCGGTTACCTGATATTCTTGCATCGCTTGTAGCAATGCCGATTGAGTCTTAGGCGGTGTACGGTTTATTTCATCTGCGAGCAGAACATTTGTGAATATTGGACCCTTGACAAATCGAAACGCACGCTTACCACTTGCGCGATCTTCTTCGATAATTTCCGTACCGGTAATATCCGAGGGCATAAGGTCGGGCGTAAATTGAATTCGGCTGAACTTAAGATCAAGCACTTTGGCGAATGTTTGCACCAAAAGAGTCTTAGCTAATCCCGGCACACCTACGAGCAAACAATGGCCACGCGCAAGCAATGAAATCATCATCAACTCGATTACATCGTCTTGTCCGATAATTGCTTTGTGTATCTGCGTCAAAAGACGATGACGAATTTTGTCAAGCTGAGCGAGCAATTTTTCCGCTGATTGAATTTGTGTATTCATACCGTAAGTTATATTTTAATGCGTCATAATGTAAAGGATAATGTTTACTCCGAGTCGCAGTGCATCTGCTTGCAC
>WFQY01000326.1 GCA_015486815.1 Phycisphaerae bacterium
ATCCTATATAGTATATCTTTATCTTTTGCAATATTACGGAGTACCGAAATTGGCATTCGACGCATCGACAAAAATCATAGCAGAGGCAATTACCTTCGACGACGTATCTCTTGTACCTGCACGTTCAAGAGTTATACCGGTAGAAGCTGATGTGCGCACGAGGCTTACCGCTGAGATAGAGCTTAATATTCCGCTTGTCTCCGCTCCGATGGATACCGTTACCGAATCTACCCTCGCTATAGCGTTGGCTCAGATGGGAGGACTCGGATTTATTCACAAAAATCTTTCGATAGAGGCACAGACCCGCGAAGTCGATAAGGTAAAGCGGAGCGAAAACGGAGTTATCACCGACCCGATTACCCTACATCCGAACGATAAAATTTCCCTTGCCCGCCGAATAATGGATGAGCATAACGTCTCGGGTGTGCCTATAGTACAAGATGGTAATAAGCTCGTCGGTATTCTTACTCGTCGGGATATGAAATTTCTCGACCTCGACGAAGACGGGCCTATCGAAAATGTAATGACAAGAGAAAATCTTATTACCGCACCGCCTCATACGACGCTCGACGAAGCGGAGAAAATTCTGAATCAGCATAAGGTAGAAAAGCTGCTGTTGGTGGATAAGGATAATAGACTCGCTGGTTTGATTACGATGCGTGATATAGACAAAACCAGACAGTTTCCGCAGTCGTGTAAAGATGCTCGCGGTAGGCTTCGCGTAGGAGCAGCGGTTGGGGTACTCGATTATCAGCGGATAGAATCGCTGATTAATGCTGATGTCGATGTGATTGTTGTCGATACCGCACACGGTCATAGCGAAAATGTAATTGAGACGGTAAAGACTGTTCGCAAGAAACATAACATTCAGCTGATAGCTGGCAACGTTGCAACAGCGGAAGCTGCTCGCGATTTGATAGAAGCGGGCGTAGATGCGATAAAGGTTGGTATAGGTCCGGGGTCAATCTGTACGACGCGTGTAATAAGTGGTGTTGGCGTTCCGCAGATAACAGCAATTATGAACGTAGCTTCCGTTGCAGACCCAGCGGGTATTCCGGTAATAGCTGACGGTGGAATAAGATATTCGGGCGATATTACCAAAGCGATAGCAGCAGGCGCCAATGTCGTTATGATGGGTTCGCTTTTCGCTGGACTCGACGAATCGCCAGGCCAAATAGTGATATACAAAGGCAGGCGTTATAAAGAATATCGCGGAATGGGTTCGCTTGGCGCTATGGTCGCAGGATCCGCTGACAGGTATAGTCAATCGAGCAAAGGCAAACTTGTTCCTGAAGGAGTCGAAGGCAGGGTGCCATATCGAGGTTCATTGTCGGACTTTGTCTATCAGATGGTAGGTGGACTTCGTGCCGGAATGGGATATTGCGGGACAGCTACCGTCGATGAACTCCGGCACAATGCGAGGTTTGTTCGTTTGACGGGTGCGGGTCAGGTCGAAAATCACCCGCACGATATAACTATCGTAAAGGAATCGCCGAATTATACGGTGGAGTTTATGTCGGAAGGATAGAACGATGAAAAATATGCTGATTCTTTTTTCTCTGACGATATTTGCAGGAATGATAGGCTGCGAAGCCACTGCACGGTCGGATAAGCTCGAACCGAGTTGGCAGAAAACCGCAAGCTATAAAAAAATAATGCAGATGCCGACAACTCAACCAAGCCCATTGACTCCGAGAAAATGGGAAGTATCGAAGGCACATTACGCTGAATGTGTCGTTACGCATTTTGGTAGCTATTTCGATGACGAATTCGTAACGAAGGGCGACGGTAATGATACTTACGGTTGGAGCGGTATGGACTTGGTTGCTTTCGGATATTGTCCCGCGAGATTTATAATCAATACGCTTTGCGTTCCGATAAGTATGATAAAGGAGCCGCCTGGCGTTTTGGTAACTTCGCATCTCGACCAGCAGACGGAAGATTCCCTGCATAGCGAAAAATAGAACTCACTTGTATTATTCCCCCTAAGCGGAAAAAATTCAATGAGCGATGGAACTCAAGAGATAATTGTTATTTTGGATTTCGGCTCACAGTATTCCCAACTGATAGCTCGACGTGTGCGTGAAAATCACGTATTCAGTATTTTGCTTGCACCGGAAACGTCGATTGAAGAAATCAAGAAATATAATCCGAAGGGGTTGATTCTTTCGGGTGGGCCTGCGAGCGTTTACGAAAAAGATGCGCCGCGTTGCGATGAAAGGATTTTTGAGCTTAATATCCCCATACTCGGTATTTGTTACGGTATGCAGATAGGGTCTCAGATTTTGGGCGCTACGATATCAGCTGCTGATGCCCGTGAATATGGCAGAACACATTTGTGGGTCGATGATACGAGCGACTTGCTCGCTCATCTACCAGCGGAAACTACCGTCTGGATGAGCCACGGTGATTTGGTGCGTGAACTGCCTGATACGTTCGAACCGATTGCACATACTGCCAACTGTCCGCTGGCAGCTGTCAGATATAGAGAAAAGAAATTCTTCGGTGTGCAGTTTCATCCGGAAGTCAGCCATACACCTTTTGGCGGCCAAATTCTGCGAAATTTCCTTTACGAAATATGTAACTGTCGAGGACTCTGGAAAGTAAGTAATTTCGCTGAGCAGACCATCGAGTCAATAAAAAAACGGGTCGGCAACTCGCGAGTAATCTGCGGCCTTTCGGGCGGAGTAGATAGCTCGGTAGTTGCAATGCTTTTGCATAAAGCGATCGGGAATCAGCTTACGTGTATTTTCGTTGATAACGGGCTGCTAAGGAAAAACGAAGCTTATCTTGTAGAAGCTACCTTCCGCGACCATTTCCATATTGACCTTAGGGTGGTCGATGCGTCGGAAAAATTTCTGCAGGCACTGGCAGGTGTAACCGACCCGCAGAAGAAGAGAAAAATCATCGGCAGAGAGTTTATCGAAGTATTCAAAAACGAAGCGAAGTCCATACCGGATGCAAAATTTCTCGCTCAGGGCACGTTATATCCCGATGTAATAGAATCGGGGCAGAGCATCTCGGGAAAAGCAGCCAGTATCAAACTGCATCACAATGTCGGCGGACTGCCTGACGAACTCGGCTTCGAGCTTATCGAGCCGTTAAGAGATCTCTTCAAAGATGAAGTACGTGCGGTTAGTGAGCATCTTGGTTTGCCTGAAGAAATCATTTGGCGGCATCCGTTTCCCGGTCCGGGATTAGCTGTTCGCATTACGGGCGAGATTACTCCTGACAGACTTTCGATTCTCCGTGAAGCTGACGCTATCGTTATCGAAGAAATTCGCAGTGCAAATCTTTATCGTGCAATTTCGCAGGCATTTGCGGTGCTAATACCGGTAGGTACGGTCGGAGTGATGGGCGACGCCCATACTTACGAATATGTAATAGCGATTCGTGCTGTCGAGACGCACGATTTTATGACAGCTGACTGGGTACGCATACCGTATGAAGTATTAAGCACAATCGCTAATAGAATAGTCAACGAAGTAGCAGGCGTAAACAGGGTGGTATATGACATATCGACCAAACCACCCGCTACTATCGAATGGGAATAACCTTAACCGTATTTCGACGAGCTCAGCAGTATGTGCGCGAAAATATTATCTCTTCCGAATAGAAAAGAAAATTTACAATACAAGGGATTTTTTGAATGTAGGAGTAATTATGGCAAGGACGAAAAGTGTTGATATTCTCGCTCGCATCAAAAACAGTGCTGACGATGTTTATAAGAAAATAATCCGAGGTGATAAGCCTACGATGAAACTTCCAATTCGTGCACTGAACAATGTTCGATATTCTCCGGAAGAAGGCTATCTGCGGATCCAGAATAAAAGCAAAGTGCGGACGCTTACGGTCAATACGGTAAAGAGTTTCGCACAGACGCTAAGGATGATGTCGCTGTCAAAGAATTTGGTTGAAACCGACCGACACGCAACGAAACGAGAAGCGTATTATCAGAGTAAAAACTGGGGCGAAGCGATGTTCAAAGAACAGCCTGAGTCCGACGCTGTTATGGACGATATCGAGGCGATGCTCGATGTGAATCGCGAGATGATGCGGTTTCGTCCGGAAGAGCACGGCGGTTCGGTAGCGGGTAGGCTCGTTGTCGTTGACCGTCAGCGTGGTACGGGAAAAAAGATAGAAATCGATTGCAGTCAGTTTGGCTCGGGTGCATATACCGTTCCATCATCGGTAGAACATCTGCAATTCAAAACGAAGGCAAAATTCGTACTCGTTATCGAGACGGGCGGTATGTTTGATAGGCTAGTCGAAGAAAACTTTTTCGAGACATACAACTGTATTCTGATAAGTATGGGTGGTGTGCCTTCTCGTGCGTGCAGGAGATTTATTCGTAGGCTGGCGGACGAACTTAAGCTGCCTGTGTATGCGTTTACCGATGGCGACCCGTACGGATATATGAATATCTATCGGACATTAAAAGTCGGTTCGGGAAATGCAGCTCATCTGAATAGATTTTTCTGCGTACCGCAAGCGAGGTTTTTAGGAGTAACTCCGCAGGATATAATCGATTACGACCTGCCGACCCACGAACTCAAGGAGCAGGACATAAAGCGGGCACAAGACGCTATAAAGAATGACCCGTTTGTTCATCATTATAAATCGTGGCAGAAGGCGTTGAATCAGATGCTTAAGATGCGCAAGCGTGTCGAACAGCAGGCCTTCGCTAAATACGGGCTCGATTTTGTCGTCAAGGAATATCTACCGAAAAAGCTCAAACATCCGGAAAAATTTCTGCCTTAAGTCTTCGACTTGGAATCAGTGATGACTATTTTTATTTTCCCCCGCACGCAAAGCAGCTGACTTTATAAATGCGTCCGGTAGATAGTCAATCAAATCGTTGGCGGTAAGAGAGACCTGGCCCAATCGCTCAGCTGCTATGTCGCCAGCAAGACCGTGAACATACACGCCAAGCACCGAAGCATCAAAGCAATTCAAACCTTGACCAAGCAGACCTGCAATTACCCCCGTAAGGACATCGCCACTACCGCCGGTAGCCATCCCCGGATTGCCTGTCTTGTTGATATAAATCCTATCGCCATCGGTAACCACGGTATTATGCCCTTTTAATACGCAAATTGATTGCGATTGTTCTTCATCGGCGCTCATCAGCCTCGCACATTGAATCGCAATTTCCTCACGTTGCGATTGAACAGATGAAGTATCGGTTTTCATCAATCTTGCAAGCTCTCCCGGATGCGGAGTAATGATACATCTGCCCGTAAACCTACCTTGCCAATCGGTCTCCGCAAGGATATTCAGACCGTCAGCGTCGATTATTACGGGAATATCACAAGACAAGGCAGCATAGAGAAAATCTACGATTTTATTTACCTGCCCGAGTCCGGGTCCGACAGCTATGACGTCGAAACGCTTTTCTTTTACGACAATTTCGGTGAGTTTGTTTACGCCAGCTGATGCGATTTGCCCGTTCGTATCTTTGAGCGGAATTGAAGTTGCACACGGAGCAAGTGAAGCTACCGTCAGCTGAACCGATTGAGCAGTAGCTATCGTTACCAAACCCGCGCCGCTACGAAGAGCAGCATTCGCTGCCAATGCAGGCGCCCCTATCATTCCACCCGAGCCGCCTACGATAAGTATGCGTCCGAAATCACCCTTATGTGCATCGCTGAGACGAGATCGCAATAAAGGTATTTCACTTACTGTTTCCACGATTGTTCCTATATAAAAGAACTTTTATCTGAACGCTGCTCCGAGAGAAAAGCTAAAGACCTGTGTATCGTCATCATCGTTGCTGGATATAGGCCAAGCGAAATCGAAAGCCATCGGAATAGGTCCGAAATAATCTATTACCAATCTTATTCCGAAACCTACCGATGCCCGCCAATCGGTTATCCCGATATCGTCTTCGACCGTACCCATATCGAGAAAAGTTACACCGCGAAGCTTTTTGCCCGCCAACGGGAAGCTCAATTCGTTACCGACTAACAATTCGAAATCGCCACCTACCTGCGTATCGTCAGGCCATTGTCGCGGACTTACCCCTCTGTATGCAAAACCACGTATCGAGCCTATACCACCGCCATAAAATCTTTCGAATACCGGACAGTCGCCCGAAATATATCCTATGACCGCATTGGACGCCCATATCGTTTTACGATCAAATACATCCGTACGCAGAGTTTTGTAATAAGTGAATTTTCCGATGAGCTTCGAGAAGGTATAATCGCCACCTGCCTGCTCCCACGAAGCCTCCATCCGTGTGCCTCGCGTTGGCATAAAGAAGCTGTCGGTCGTATCGCGAACAAGACTCAGTTTCAAAGATGTTAACAGATTCGAACCTTCCGCATCCAATATGTCCTTCGGTGCGAATATCCAATAATGATAATCAATATCATCGACATCGACGTTCTCAAGTCTGAAACCTATC
>WFQY01000327.1 GCA_015486815.1 Phycisphaerae bacterium
CTCACCACAGAGGACACAGAGTTCACAGAGAAGAATAAATTACAAATGATAAATGTTGAGCGAAGCGTTGAGTGAAACGAAATCCCTTTGGGAAAATCCCTTTGGGAAAATCCCGTTGGGGTTGAATGATGAATGTTAAATTCTGTAGGGGCGAACCTATGTGTTCGCCCTGACTTTTGGGCAGACACACAGGCCTGCCCCTACAGCCTACTGCCCACCGCTTACCGCCTACGTTTTTCGCTCTTCTACGACGGTGATTATATTATCGTCAGGGGGTCTTTGTCCTTTTTGCTGGTAATAAACTTTATATTCTTAAGCCTTTTGTCTCGCTTTAACATTTTACATAAACCTGCAAGTGCGATTCGCTCGGAGTTACCGTGGCCAAGACAGATAAGACTGGTTTTCTTTTCAGTGAGATGAAGGGCGGTATGATGTCTTACCTCGCCTGTCAAAAACAAATCTACGTCGCCTGCTAATCGCTCTGCTATTTTTCCACACGAGCCCGGACAACAAGCGACTCTGCGAATTCTATTGATGCCGGCATCGGAGACGATGAGTTTTTTCAGACCTGTTTTGCGTTTAATCTTAGCGATTATCGATGATAGCGTCGCTGGCTTTTTTAGCAGGCCTATCCGTCCGAGTCCTATCTGTTTTTTCGAGATATTCTCATTCTCAAGAGGATAGATATCGAAAGCAGGCTGCTCGTAAGGATGTACTTTCAGCAGGGCGGTAATTGCGTTTGAAAGGACGGACTTTCTGACGAGCACTTCGAGACGTATTTCCTTTACCTTTTCAAATCGGTTGGCTTTACCGATAGCAGGATTGGTGTTTTCGTCGCCGAAGAAAGTTCCTGTTCCTTCGGTTCGAAAGCTACATCGGCTATATTGGCCTATTTGGCCTGCGTCGGCATCGAACAACGCCTGTGAAACTTTCTCGACCGCATCGGTGGGAACAAAAACGACGAGTTTGAAAAATTGCTCGTCAGCGTCGATAAGCTCTATCGGTTTGCGGTCGTTCAGGTCGATTATATCAGCGAGTGCATCGGAAGTTCCACCATCGATAACATCGAGTGCGGTATGGATGGAGTAGATAGCGATGTTGTTTCGAATGGCGGAGAATAATATCGGCTGAGTTTCGGATGTGATGCTTTTTATCGGTTCGAAAATCGGGGGATGATAGGCGAAGATCAACTGTACGTTTTTTGTTCGCGCTTCTTGCAGGACTTTGGATGTAAGGTCGATGCAGACCAATATCCGCTCGATTTTTTGCTCGCCATTGCCAACGAGCAGGCCTACGTTATCCCAATCTTGGGCAAATTCCGGATACAAAATCTCCGTGAATATTCGCTCTATCTGTTTGAGCGATAATTTTTTATTGTCCATCTTTGTTTTCCGTAGCGATTATAAATGCCTATTAGCCATGCTCGTATGTTTCGAGAGTCAATTTGCTGGCAGCAGCTTCGTCTATTACGAAGGTCGCATATCGATGCATCTGCAATGCGGAAGCAGGACACATAGCTGTTACCTGTCCTTCAAGTGCATCTTTTATCGCTTGTGCCTTTCCTTCGCCATTGGCTAACAGGACGACCTTTCTCGCTTTGAGTATCGTTCCGATACCCATCGTAATAGCGTATTGAGGAACGAGATCCATATTGCCATCGAAAAATCGGGCATTATCTTTGCGTGTATTTTCGGAAAGTGTTTTTATTCTGGTTAATGAGCCCAGCGAAGAACCCGGCTCGTTAAATCCGATATGTCCGTTACTGCCTATACCGAGCACTTGATAATCGATTCCTCCGACATCATCAATCATCTGCTCGTATTGGTCGCAGACTTCCTGAATTTTTTTGATATCTTCGGGGGTCTGGTAGGGTATATTTCCTTCCGGAACGTGTGTAAGTTTCGGATTGATATTGATGTGCTTGAAGAGATTTTCCCACATAAAGTAATGATAGCTTTCCGGATGGTCCGGAGCAAGTCCGACATATTCATCCAGATTAAACGTAATGACAGTGGAAAAGTCCAAGCCTTCTTCTTTGTGAAGTCTGATGAGTTCGTTGTAGAGAGGCAGAGGAGTTGAACCTGTCGCCAGGCCAAGTACATAAGTTGCGTGTGCCTTCATATCTTCGACGATAAGCTGAGCGGCACGTTTACCCATTTCCTTAGGATCTTTGACTACTATGACGCGCATAATTTTGTTCCCTTGTAAAAAAATATACCTACAAGTAATAAAAACACCACGATTTGTTTCTACTCATTCGCGTTAGCGATGTCAAGAAAATTTTATTTTATCGCTATTGCGGGGTTTTTGCGCTGTGATATCGGGAAAAAGTTTTTGGAAAACATTTTAGCGACGGTATAATAGCTCGGTGATGTCTCCGAAAGGAATTCCGACAATAGAAATGTGCAAAATGCAAAAATCCCGATTGATATGTAGGGGCAGACCTATGTGTCTGCCCAAAAATTAGGGCGGACACGCAGGTCCGCCCCTACGAATTTGCATTTTGCATACCCGTAAATTTTTTCAATACAGAGGAGTTCTTAATGGCAGGTCAAGTCGATAAGTTCTTCGAAATTTCCGAGCGCAATAGCAATTTCAAACGCGAAATAGTCGGGGGAATAACGACATTTATGACGATGGCGTATATTATCATCGTCAATCCTATAATTTTGTCTCCCGCATTTACATCGGGGCTGACGGGCGATGAGAAAGCGATAATGCTTCGTGCGATGGTCTGCGCTACGTGTCTCGGAGCTGCTTTCGCTACTATTCTTATGGGCGTATTTGCAAAATACCCTATCGCCCTTGCACCGGGAATGGGGTTGAATGCAATCTTCACATATACAATTTGTTTGGGATTGAAAGTACCTTGGCAGATTGCACTCGGGATGGTTTTTATCAGCGGGCTGATTTTTCTGATTCTTTCGGTAGTCAGAATACGCGAGATGATAATAGATGCTGTTCCTGACAATCTTAAATTGGCAGCGGCTGTCGGCATAGGGATTTTTATTGCGTTTATCGGCTTAAAGCATGCGGGAGTAATCGTCGCTAGCGGAGCTACTCTTGTCAAATTGGGTAATCTGAAATCATCTGCTGTGCTCGTCTCTATTGCGGGGCTGCTTATTACTACGGTTCTTTATGCGAGAAATGTACGCGGGGCGATTTTACTCGGTATTGTTGTTACGGGGATAATTGCTTGGTTGGCTGGCTTGGTTAAGTTGAAGACCGGCTGGGTTCAGATGCCTACTTTCCGTCCGGTTTTGGGTAAGCTCGATATTTTAGGGGCATTGAATATAAAATATCTCGCACCGATACTCGTTCTGCTTTTTTTCGATATGTTCGATACGGTAGGCACGCTTATAGGAGTTTCTCAGCAGGCAGGATTTATTAAAGACGGAAAACTTCCTCGTGCTAATCGTGCATTGTTTTCGGATGCAGCGGGTACTGTGTTTGGCTCGATATTCGGAACGAGTACGGTAACGAGTTATATCGAATCGTCAGCGGGGATAGCTGACGGTGCGAGGACGGGATTGGCGAATATAATAACCGCTGGGTTGTTTATTTTGGCGATGTTTTTTGCGCCGTTAGCGGAGATGTTCGGGGCGGGGCTACCAAAGACGGAAACCGTTATTATCGGTGGGCAGATGATAAATTTTACAGATACGCTATATCCGGTAACCGCGCCTGCGTTGATTGTTGTCGGGTGTTTGATGATGAGTTCGGTAAAGAAAATAGAGTGGTCTGACTGGACGGAATCGATACCTGCGTTTTTGACGATAATTCTGATGCCGTTGACATTTTCCATAAGTACGGGGTTGTTTGCGGGGTTGCTTTCTTATCCCGTAATAAAACTTGCAACAGGCAGGGCGAAAGATGTACATTGGCTTTTATATGCGTTTTCCGCTATCTTTATATTGATGCTGGTAGCTTACTTTTGGCTTAGCTAAGGAAAAAACTTCGATGTTGGAAAAAGATAATGACGGAAATGACAAACTCGTTCGGTTTGGCGTATCGATGGAGCAGGGTCTGCTTGAGCGATTTGATAAACTTACTGCGAAAAAGGGATATGCAAACCGTTCCGAGGCGATTCGCGATCTGGTACGCGCTGAGTTAGTCAAGCATAGATGGCAGGAAAGTAAAAGCACCAGACAGGTAGCGGTATTAGCTATTGTTTACGAACACGAACATAGCGATTTGATGCACAAGCTGATGCACTTTCAGCACGAGAATGAAAATCTCATTATTTCATCGGTTCATATTCATATGGATCGCGATAATTGTATGGAAGTTTTGATACTTCGTGGTCAAACCAAACAGATAGAGCAATTCGCTGAAAATATCATTAGCATAAAGGGTGTCAAATACGGTCAACTTATGCGAGGAACGACGGGAAAAGAAATATAGAGATACATTAGCATTAATGCGGATGAGAGGATTCGAACCTCCACGGGCGTAATGCCCACTGGCACCTGAAGCCAGCGCGTCTGCCAATTCCGCCACATCCGCAATTGCATTATATAATAATCCTAATTTTTGTTGTTGTGGTTGTCAATATGAATAAGGAGTTTTTTGCAATGGTTGACTTAGCGAAAGAGATCTTGAGAACACGTCCCGATTTTGTTGTATATCGTCCCGAAAGTTCAGATGGTTCGAGCGGCGATACGGGTAATGAGCATTTTTTGGTTTTCAATGGTCCGGATGGATCGTTGATGGCGGTTTGGACTCAAAGTACTCGCGAGGGGGCATCGGATCAGCGAATAGTGTTTTCTCGTAGCGATGACGGTGGAGCTACTTGGGCCAAACCAAAACAAATCGCAGGTAAAGGATCATCGCCTACGACTAAGATGGCCAGCTGGGGATTTCCGATGGTCTCTGCGTCAGGTAGGATATATGTTATTTACAATAAGCATATCGGGGTGAATGATATTTTCAGCCATACTACCGGACTGATGGCTGGTATTTATAGCGACGATTGCGGAAAGAGTTGGTCGGAAGAACAAGAGATAAATTTTCCTAAAGATGCAAAATGGGATAATCCCGACCCCGCTATGCCTGCGAATTGGATTGTTTGGCAAAAGCCCGAACGGCTTTCTCAAGGAAAATATTACGCTGGTTTTACCCGCTGGATTTCTCCTACGGTCAGGGCACCGGCACCGATGAGAATATGGTGGGCGGAAGGTTCGGTTGTCGAGTTTATGCGGTTTGAAAATATCGATGAAAATCCCGAGCCTAAGAATATCGAAATAAGCTTTTTTATGACCGGTGAAGATGCATTGCAGATGCCATTGATAAATCATCCCGACCATACGGTAATTCAAGAGCCGAGTATCGTTAAGCTGCCTGACAGTAGGTTGTTTTGCGTTATGCGTACGACGCTTGGTTCTCCCGCATATTCGATTTCAAAGGATGAGGGTCAGAGCTGGTCAAAGCCTGTGTTATTGAAATATTCCGACGACGGTGAAAAGATTCTTCATCCGTGTAGCCCGTGTCCGATATATTCGGTTGGTGAAGGTAAATATCTGCTGTTTTATCACAATCACGATGGTCATTTTGAAAAGTGGGGACCTGAAGATTCGACGTGGCATCGCAGACCTATTTTTATAACGAGAGGGAATTTCGCTGCGAAAGATACTCAGCCGATAAGATTTTCAGAACCTGAATTTCTGATGGATAACGACGGTGTCGCCATTGGCGCCGAGGGTGGCAGAGCGGACTTGGCGATGTACGCAAGTATGACGTTTGACAATGGCGATGCGATATTGTGGTATCCGGAACGTAAGTTCTTTCTGCTGGGAAAGAAAATAAGAATCAAGTAAACCGATTGAAGAGTTTTTTTGCCATCGTTTCCGAAATCATAAGACGTAGTTTGGGACAATATTATATTTTGTTCGGGTACACAATCTCTTCGAGACATAAGCCACAAGCTGGAGCGGTCGGACCTGCTGTTCGTCTGTCTCGCGAAGCAATCACCCGACCAACACGTTCAGCTGGCCAATGCCCCCTTCCGACTTCAACGAGCGTTCCGACAATATTACGCACCATATATTGCAAGAATCTATCCGCTTGTATCGTAAATATGATTTCGGTTTCATCACAATGCGAACGCTGCCAATGCGCACGCATCACAGTTCGTACGGTATTGTCGCGTTCATCTCTCGATGAGGCAAAGCCGATGTAATTGTGGGTACCTATCAGATAATCCGAGGCACGATTCATCTTATCGATATCAAGCTCGTAGCCTATTAGCCAACGTCTGCGATACAGTTTGACATCTTTTTCCGAGCTCGTGTAAATTCGATACGTATATGTCTTATATAGAGCGTCTTTGGACGGATGAAAATCGAGCGGTACAAGCTGACTTGTACGGACAGCTATATCTTCGGGTAGCTTATCGTTAAGGATGCGAACGAAAGCTTGCGTCGGTATCGGACAATCGATAAGTTTGAAGCAGACGACCTGCCCTTCAGCGTGGACGCCTGCATCGGTTCTGCTGGCACCGCGAACGGTAACGGACTTGCCAACGACTTCGCTGAGCTTGTCTTCTATCGTCCCCTGTACGGTAGGCTCATTCTCCTGTTTCTGCCAACCCTTATATCTCGTACCATCATACGCTACGATAAGTTTGATGTGTCTGATGTTTTCCATCAAAATTTACTTTACTTGCAACCATATATATTATGGGAAATACCTGTAAATG
>WFQY01000328.1 GCA_015486815.1 Phycisphaerae bacterium
ATATATGTGTTTTTGAAGTCTTTCATAATCTCAAGCCATCTTTTATTACTTCCGAATAAAAAGGAGAGCCCTTACAAATCGGGTGGTTCCATTTTGTTTTGCTAATGAAAATTGTTGATATGAAAATTTCTCTTTTGATAGCTATGTCTGTTATTTTATCTCTTATTTTCTCTTCTGTCGTCCACGCAACTTTTTTGGGCGTTATTACGAGAAGATCATAGTCGGAATCGTCTTTTGCATCACCGCGAGCACGTGAGCCATAGAAAATAATGGTAGCTTTCGGAATATATTTGTGGATGATTTTAGCGACATCATTCAACAGTTCTTTATCAGTCTTGTTTAGTATAGATCTATTTTTTATTGCTTTCATATTCTTGCTCCTCACTATGATAGTTCGGGTCGTTGTTTGTGAAAGTCGGTTATTTGCTGATACTGCCAGGCTGATTTCAATATTGTCTGTTCGTCGAAATGTTTTCCTATTAGCTGAAAGCTTAACGGCAGATTGTCTTTTGTAAATCCGCAAGGGACGGAAATCGCCGGCAGCCCCGCAAGATTTACAGGAATAGTGAATATATCGCCAAGATACATCTGCAAAGGGTCTTGCACTTTTTCACCTATTTTGAAGGCAGGCATCGGTGAGACAGGCGCAATGATTGCATCGACCGATTCGAAAGCCTGCTCGAAATCTCTCTTTATCAGTGTGCGGACTTTTAACGCTTTGAGATAATATGCGTCGTAATAGCCAGCGGATAGGGCGTATGTGCCGAGCATAATCCTACGTTTAACTTCGTTGCCAAAACCTTCTGCGCGTGAAGATGTATAGACATCGATATAATCTTTCGGATTAGCTACCCGATAGCCATAGTGTACGCCGTCGTATCTCGCGAGATTGCTCGATGCCTCTGCGGTAGCGATGATATAATAGCAGGCGACTGCATATTCGGTATGTGGCAATGATATTTCCGTAAATTCGTATCCGAGTTTCTCGAATTCTTTTATTGCTTGTTCGATAGCATGTGCGATTTCGCTATCGAGTCCGTCCTGCTTGAGATATTCACGAGGGATGCCTAATTTCTTTGCGGAATTATCAGTTTTTAGATTTGCTAACAAATCAGGCTTCGGGGCGAAATTGTCGGGTACGGAAGTACTGTCGCGATTGTCGTAGCCTGCGATGACATTCAAAAGTAAAGCAATATCCCTTACGTCTCTCGAAAATGCGCCAATCTGATCGAGTGAACTGCCGAAAGCTACCAATCCGTATCTGCTTACTCGTCCGTATGTCGGTTTTATTCCGCAAACGCCACAGAAACAAGCTGGCTGACGAATCGATCCGCCTGTATCGGAGCCTATCGCTACCGGAGACATATCCGCTGACACTGCAACCGCAGAGCCGCCCGAACTTCCGCCCGGCACGCGTTCGTTATTCCACGGATTGCGCGTAAGTTTGATACAGCTGTTTTCGGTAGAGGCGCCCATTGCAAATTCATCCAAATTGGTCTTGCCGATAATGACAGCTCCCGCCTGCTCGAGTTTTTCGATAATGTGTGCATCGTAGGGGGGGATATAGTTTGCTAATATTTTGCTAGCGCAGGTTGTCGGCGCAAAACTTGTGCAAATATTATCCTTGATAGCAATAGGCAGACCAGCGAGTAAACCAACATCATCGCCAGCTTCGATTTGCTTATCTATTTGTTTAGCTCGTTGCTTTGCGTAGTCAACTGTAACTGTTATAAAAGCACCTAACTGATTATCATAAGCGTTTATCCGATCGAGATAATATTCCGTTGCCTGCTGGGCGGAAATATCACGCGATTTTATTTTTTCTATAATGTCGATTGCAGAGTAATTATTCATTTGTTCTTCTCCTGTAATCATTATTTTATTATAATACTGTTTTTACATCGAGACTGCAACTTGACAGTCGATATGTATCGATTAAAATGTTTGCATTTATATTTTTCAAACAAAGGAATTCAAATGGCAGAAAAACAGGTGAAAATCGGCATTATCGGTGCGGGCAATATAGCACCTGCTCACATTAAAGCGTTTGGCGGATATCCCGAACGATGCAAGGTGGTTGCAATTTGTGATATCGTTGCCGAATTGGCGGAGAAAAGGGCAGAAGAATATCAGCTGACAAGTTATACCGATTACAAAGAGATGATAGAAAAAGAATCACTCGATGCGGTGTGTATCGCTACTCCGCCAGCAGCTCATAAATCGGTAGCTCTTGATGTACTAACTATGGGTTGCAATATTCTTTGTGAAAAGCCATTGGCTATGACTGTCGAAGATGGTAGGGCGATGGCGGATGCCGCGGGTAAAGCGGATGTGTTGTTTATGGTCGCCTTCTGCCATCGTTTTGAGCAGGCAATAGTAAAGATAAAAGATAGTGTAAGCTCCGGACAGTTCGGGCCTATAACAAGTTATCGAAACGTGTTTGCCAATGCCGCTGGCCATCGTCCGACGCGAGGTGGTAATCTTATGGACAATGGTTCGCATGCAGTCGATATTGCAAGATATATTATGGGCGATCCGATGAAAGTATTAGCAGCTCAATTTCGTCCGAAAAAGGTAGATGACCTTGACAAGGTGATAGACTTTTCCGCATTGCTTGAAGGACCTAACGGTGAGATGGTATATATCGAAGCTGGCGGAAGACACGCAGGTGGCAGAGCTGTCGTGGAAGTTTGTGGCGAGAAGACATCCGCTTTATATGATTATTTTTCTGCTAATACGATGAAATGGAACGATGGTGAAAAATGGGAAGATATAGAATTGTCAGAAGGTGGAAAGAGATTTTTCAAACAGGCAAAACATTTTCTCGATTGCCTACAAAATGATGAAAAGTGCATCACTGATGTCTTTGAAGCGCTTAAGACTCTTGAACTGCTCGAACAGATCGCAAAGGTAGCTAATAGCTAAGGGAGTATAAATAATCGTGGTAGATTTGCCTTCTCAATATAATCCGCAGAGCGTTGAGCCTGAGATTTACAAACTCTGGCTTGATGGTAAATATTTTCACGCAGAGCCTCAAAATCCCGGTAAGCCGTACTGCATTGTTATTCCGCCGCCAAACGTAACAGCTGCCCTGCATATGGGGCATGCGTTGAATAATACGCTTCAGGATATTCTCATTCGATATCATCGGATGCTCGGCGATAATACGACGTGGATACCGGGAACGGATCACGCAGGTATCGCAACACAGACAGTTGTCGAAAAGCGGGTACTCGCGGAGGAAGGTAAACGCAGAACGGACTTTGTTCGCGAAGAATTCGTCGCAAAGATTCAAGCGTGGAAAGATGAATACGAAGCACGCATCCTTTCGCAGCTTAAGCGCGTAGGCTGTTCCTGCGATTGGGACAGAACGCGTTTTACAATGGATGAGATTTGTGCGAGAGCTGTCAGAGAAGCATTCTTTATACTGTTCAGAGACGGGTTAATATATCGCGGTAAAAGGCTTGTCAATTGGGATCCCGCTACGCAGACAGCATTGGCTGACGATGAAGTAGAGATGTATGAAATAGACGGGCATTTCTGGTATCTGCGGTATCCGCTTGTTGAGCCTGTGGAAATTGCAGGCAAACGAATAGTTTATGTAACGGTCGCTACTACTCGGCCCGAAACTATGCTTGGTGATACCGCTGTTGCGATAAATCCTGCAGACCCACGTGCGAAATATCTCGTCGGCAAGAAAGTCAAGCTGCCTATCGTCGATCGGATTATACCGATAATCGAAGATGATTATGTCGTCCTGCCCGATCCCAATAGTGATGATCCGAAAGCTCAATTTGCAACGGGATTTTTGAAAGTTACTCCCGCACACGATCCGAACGATTGGGAGATAGGCCAAAGGCATAATCTGCCTATAATCAATGTGCTTGCTCCGGACGGAACGATAAGCGATCAGTATGGCTGGGACGATGTCGGTGGTGCGGATTTTCTGCTTGGCCTCGATCGTTACGAAGCGAGAGAAGCTATCGTCGAATGGTTCAGGGAAAACGATTTGCTCGAAGACGTTAAGCCATATCGTCATAGTGTCGGCCATTCGTACAGAAGCCATGTTCCAATCGAGCCTTACCTTTCCGATCAATGGTATGTGCGAGTAACAGACGAAAGATTGGCAGGTGCTGCTCTGCGAGCGATGTCTGACGATCAGTATAACGGGCCTGAACGTTCGTTTGAAGGTGAATCGTGGGAAGGTGGTCTGAGATTTTTTCCCGAACGATATGCTAAGACATTTCAGAGTTGGCACGAAAATATTCGCGATTGGTGTATCTCGCGTCAGCTATGGTGGGGACATCGAATACCTGTATGGTCGGCGCCTGATGATTTATCATCTCAAGCTGTCGCTGAATTAGATGCGATCAAAAATCGGATAGCTGTACGGGAGTTTAACGGCAAGCTGTATGTGTGCGTGAGAGAAATTGACGATAAAGAGACGGTAGCGAAAATCGAATCGATGGGCTTCGTTCAGGATCCCGATGTTCTCGATACGTGGTTTAGCTCTGCACTTTGGCCGTTTAGTACGCTTGGTTGGCCTGAAGATACACCGGAGTTGCATACGTGGAATCCGACGAATCTGCTGTGTACTGCACGCGAGATTATCACGCTTTGGGTCAGCAGGATGGTGATGACTAATCTGTATTTTCTCAATCGTCTGCCATTTACCGATGTTTATATCCACGCGATGATTCAAGACGGCGAAGGGCGTAAAATGTCAAAGACGCTCGGCAATGGCATCGATCCTGTTGACATTATCGAACAGTATGGAGCGGATGCTATGCGATATTCGCTGGCATATCTGACAACAGGTATGCAGGATATTCGTATGCCCGTTAAGAAAGTAAAATTGGAAGACGGCAGAGAAGTAAACACGTCGGAGCGTTTTGAAATCGGAAGGAATCTTTGCAATAAACTATGGAATGCTGCTCGATTTGTGATGATGAATCTCAAAGATGGCGAGCAGTTTTCGCCTATTAACATCGATGCTCTTGGTCTTGAAGACAGATGGATTCTATCGAGGCTTAATGAGACTATCAAACAGATAACCGAGGCATTAAACAATTACGAATTTTCAGATTCCGCTAATATTATTTATCGATTTTTCTGGAACGAATTTTGTGATTGGTATCTCGAATGGATAAAGCCACGCTTGCGAACAGATGATGAGTCCGCAAGATATGCCAGACAGATATTAGCATATACGCTTGATAATATTCTTCGATTGTTGCACCCGATTGCTCCGTTTATTACCGAAGAGCTATGGAAACATCTGAAGAAAGTTGCCCCCGTTCGGATGATAACGGAGCAGCTTGATACTGATCGTCCTTTGGTGATATCATCTTGGCCTATGGTAAATGAGCAATTTTGCGATGAGCAAGCTGAGCAGACTATATCTCAGCTGCAGGAGATAATACGGGCGATTCGCGATGTACGGACAAATGTGAACAAGATTCGCGCTTCCGCTGGTCAGAAATCACTTGCGAAACTGCCAAATGCGTTTATCCGTTGTAATAATAATTGGCAGAATGTTTTCTCGTCAGCGTTAGCGACTGTTTGTGAATTGGCAAAAGTCGAAAACATTGAATTTATAACCGACCGGACACTGCCAGCTGGTAGCTCGGTAAAGGTCTTTACCGATTCTCAAGGTGCGTCAATGGAGCTTGCAATTCCCTTAGCTGATTTGATTGACATCGAGCAGGAAAAGAGCAGACTGTCGAAAGAGCTTGCTGAGCTAACCCAACATATTCAGCGTTCGCAAGCAAGATTGAGCAATGAGAATTTCATTAAAAAAGCACCGCCTCACATTATCGAAGAACACCGTCAACAGCTTGAAAAATTGCAGGCGAAACAGCAGGCACTTCAGCAGGCAATTTCCGAATTGAAATAAATTTCCTATGCTTAATGTGTTATTGATAGCTCTGGGATTGACAATGGATAGCTTTGCAATTTCCGGTACGATATTGCTGACAAGCAAAGCTATTACTCCACGTCTGATTTTTCGTGTAAGCTTTCATTTTGCATTGTTTCAGGTGGCGTTGTTGTTAATAGGCTGGTATCTTGGCGGATTGATAGGCGTACATCTTAACAGTTACGCTGAGATATTGGCGGGTAGTTTACTGATAGCGATTGGCGTAAAGATGATATGGGAATCGCAGAGTGAGCAGTCGGAAAAAAGCAGCAAAGATCTTTCGCGAGGGCTGTCGCTTGTTATGTTAGCGATTGCAACGAGTATAGATGCATTAGCTGTCGGCGGGAGTTTAGGACTGCTGAAGTCGATGATTTTCACGCCAGCTGTCATATTGGCAATTGCGACGATTTTTATGTCAGTTTCGGGTTTACTTATAGGCAGACACTTTGGCAGAGTTTTGGGCGTTCGTGCGGAACTTATAGG